>DATNOY010001120.1:0-4171 GCA_036703495.1 Coleofasciculaceae cyanobacterium | reverse complement strand
CCGGAATAAGCGCTACCACCTTTTGATCGGGCTGAATCCCCAAGGTTTGCCGAGCCTGCTCCCGACTAGGGGCCATCTGCAGGCGATCGACTAGGGGATGCCCTACCCAACTGACATGCCCACCCCGATCTTGGTAATAGGTGGCTTCTGCAGGAAAGATCGCCAGCAGACGATCGCTGATTTGTAAAATCCGGTTCGTGTTGCGAGGGCTGAGCGACCAGACCCATTCTTGGGGAGCAATGTAATAAACCGTTGGAACTTTGGGAAAATATTGGCGCACAAAGTTGCCAATCACCAGGTTAGGCCCAAAATAGTCAATCATCACTACGAGATCCGGCTGTTGCTGCCGCAGATAGCGCTTGACCTGCCGTTGAATCTGAAAAGTTGACCAAACGTGAGGAAGAGATTCTAAGATGCCGATGGAGCCGATAGCGCTGGTATTGGCTAGCAGATGCGCGCCAGCTTTGGCCATGCGATCGCCCCCTAGCGCCAATATTTCTAGGGTGATACCCGCTTGGGCTGCCTGCCGGTAGAGGGCTTCGACCAGCAGGGCCCCTTGGAGATCTCCAGAGACTTCGCCCGTACTGAGAAAAATCCGAAACGAGTTGGGATGGGGTTGATCTAGAGGTTGATCTAGGGAGAGATCTAGGGGGAGATCTGCCCTTTGCGTCTTCTCTTGAGTTGCTGGCGCGTTAGTCTTCGCCTCTAGCCCCACGCTTTCCTGGAATACAACCCCGTCGTCCCGTTGCATAGTGGCTAAGGTAGATAAACTGCTGAAGGTGCTGCAAAGCTTTGCTATCAGAGAGCAACTCTATTTGTTCTAAGGCTTGGCTAAGGGGCAACCCGGCACGATAGAGGAGGCGAAAAGCTTTTTTGAGGGCGCTCAGCGTTTTGCCGCCCTCTTCATCGGCCAGCCCAGCCCGCTGTAGCCCAATCCGGTTGAGCGATCGCACCCTGGCCGGATTACCTTCTACCAGCATATAAGGCGGCACATCGCGGTTGATCCGGCTCATGCCGCCTACCATAGCCAAGCAGCCAATCTGCACAAATTGGTGAACCCCTAGCACACCACTAATGGTCGCTCGAGATTCCACCCGCACATGTCCAGCAAACGCCACGCCATTAGAGATAATTACTCGATCTTCAATGACGCAGTTGTGCCCGACATGGACATAAGCCATCAGCAAATTGCCATTACCAATGACGGTGGCTTCTCCGGCATGGGTGGCTTGGTTGATGGTGACGTACTCTCGGAAGACATTATCATCGCCAATGCGGACCTGATTCACAGAGCCGTCATATTTTAGGTCTTGCGGTTCCGACCCAATGACGACTCCAGAAAAAATCTGGTTGCGATCGCCGATGATGGTGTCTCCATCCAGTACGACATGGGCTCCAATCACGTTACCTGCTCCTACCTTCACCCGCTCACCGATGACAGCATAGGCTCCTACCTGTGTCGTAGGATGCAACTCAGCACGCGGATGAATAACGGCAGTCGGATGAATTAGAGTAGTCAAGGCGAGTTGGGGTAGGTGCTAGAGGTTAGGGTAGAGAATCAAACGACTACAGTGAAGGTTTCAAGCCCAAACATCTAGGTTGATTCCTCATCACATATCGAATTAACAAGTTAATTCACAAGCGAAAACGTTAATAGACCTTCAGCAACCAGCTGTCCATCTACTTCGGCACGGCCTTGCATTTTGCCAAACCGACGGGCTTTGACTGAGAGAAGTTCCACCGTCATCACCAGTTGATCACCCGGCACGACAGGGCGACGGAACCGGACTTTGTCGATTCCGGCAAACATGAATAGCCCCTCAGGCAGGTCGGGCATTTGGGTAACGATGATCCCGCCCACTTGGGCCATGGCCTCCACGATCAGAACTCCCGGCATGATCGGCCGACCCGGGAAATGGCCTTGGAAGTGAGGTTCATTAAAGGTGACATTTTTAATGCCCACTGCCAGCTTGCCAGGCACATACTGGATGATTCGATCCACCAGCGAAAAGGGATAGCGATGCGGCAGGAGACGATGGATATCTTCGATTGATAAAACAGAAGAGTTTGCAGAACAGCCGCTGTCCTCTAATCGCTCAACTTCTGTATGGGTCTGGGTTGTGGTGGGGTCGTCAGTCAGTATAGCCATGAGTAAACTTTTAGGAGGGCTTGAGGAACAAGAGAATTCTTTGCCTTCAGGATTGGCCTTCAAGATAGAAGAACCTGAGCTAGACGTTGAGCCAGTTGGGCGTGCAGGGCATGGCTAGCTTTATAGGCCAACACATGCATCTGTGGAAACGTCTCCAACAAACTCAAGTCTCCTACTAAGTCTAAAAGTTTATGACGTACTGGTTCATTTGAAAATCTCAAGGGCGGATTAATCCATCCCTCTTTTCCACAAACCAGCGCGTTTTCCAGGCTACCGCCTTTAATTAAGCCGTTTTGTCGCAATTGTTCAATTTGGTGGGCTAAACCAAAAGTACGGGCTGGAGCGATCGCCTCTGCGAAGCTCTCTTGAGCAGGCGACCAGCTATACCATTGATTGCCAATTGCCGGCAAATCAAAATCAATCCCGTAGGTGAACCGCAGTTCTGGAGCGGGTAAAGCCGCTACAAAAGCATCCGCCTGGCGAATCCAGATCGGTTCCGTCAGGATAGCACGGGGGCGAGCGGCCGCTTGAGGACAGAAACCCGCTTCAGCGATCGCCTCTACCCATCCTTGGGCAGAACCATCCAGTAGCGGCACTTCTGAACCCTGAATCTCAATCCGGGCATTATCGATCCCCATGCCTGCCAGAGCCGCCAGCAAATGTTCCACCGTGCGGACACTCGCTTGATCTTGCACGAGTTCAGTAGAGAGCAGCGTTTGCCGAACCGACGCAATTTCAGCGCGGATGGTGGGGGTATCGGCTAAATCCGTTCGGACAAAGTAACGTCCCTGCCCTGCCTCAGCCGGTAGGATACGCACCTGGGTGAACAGTCCTGAATGTAACCCAATGCCCGATCGCTCAACGGCGATCGCCACCGTATGCTGCTGAGACGAGTCTAATACCGACTCCTGTGCTACTAATTCCGCAACCTGACTCATCCTCACACTCCTCACCGCTCACACTCCAGCCTTGCAGCAGCAATCTGCCTGCTGCATCCTGACTTAGAACCTTTCTCCGATGCCAAAGTGGAATTCATTTCCTCCCTGGTCGTTGATGGCATAATCGACCCGAATTTGGCCAATGGGCGAACGAATCCGTAGCCCTACCCCATAGCCAAACCCACTACCAGGTTTACCCCGAATCCCGGCTGGATCTCCGGGCACTTCGCTGGCAGTCCCTAAATCCGTGCCTGCATCAAAGAACAGAGCACCCCCTAAGATTGAGAAAATGGGGAAGCGATACTCTGCTGTGGCCGTCAAAAAGCTGCGTCCACTGCCCAGATCACCCGATTGATAGCCCCGTACAGAATCTGTTCCCCCTAGAGAGAAGGCTTCATAGGGCGGTAAATCTCCCAGAATGGTGCCCCCCTGAACGTTGAAAGCCAGGGTTTCAGGGCAATCCGTTGGCGCTCGATCCTTTTTACGGCATTCAGGCGAAATCTGCGTAAACTTGACCGGAATGAAATAGCTGTAGCTGCCCCGGATGCGATTAAAGGTAATGCCATCAATGGGAATAGTTTGTTCATCGCTGATCCGCAGCAGAGAACCACTCGTGGTTTGCAGCGTGCTATTGCGGCGATCGAGCGCTGCAGAAGCCTGAATCGACAAAATATTATCGATGCCGGATGAGTGGAAACTCAGCAGATTGCCAAATTCATCTTCCGGGCTAATATTGCCGTCACTATCCCGGATGGAAACATTTTGATATTGCACCCCTAGAGAAGCAGTCCAGCCATTACCCAGCGGACGGCTAAAGGTCGTGCCTCCACCCAGCCGATACACCCGTGGGCGATCGCCATTGGGCAGGTTGACTTCGTCTGGTCCGCCGTCAAACACCAAGGAAATCGACTGCCGACCAAAGGCGTTAACGCTGTAAGAGGTGTGATAGGGATCACCGGCAATCCAGGGATCTGAGAAGCTAGTGTCAAACTGCAAGCTCCGCAAACCGGCCTGGACTTCGGCGCTAAGGGTTTGGTTGTTACCGCCCAAGTTCTGCTCCTGAATGCTGAGGGCTCCAAACAGA
>DATNOY010001119.1:0-6983 GCA_036703495.1 Coleofasciculaceae cyanobacterium | reverse complement strand
TTCCAAAAATAAAACCGAGCCGGATAGCTTGGTAGGGCTTGCTCGAACAGTTGTCCGGCTCACCCACAAGTGGCACCTGTCACCCAATTTTCGCCTAGAAAATCCTGACATGGATACCCCTACCAAAATCACTTTTCTGGGGAAGCAGTGGACTGAATCGCTTGCCAGGGAGGGAGAGAAGCAATCCCTAGCCGATCGATCGCTTGCTCATCTTCATAAGCAAAACCAATCCGAGCCGTTAGGCGATCGCGCAACGTCTGCCATGTTTCTGCATCTAGGTCGTTGAGCAGGCTAATCTCCAGGTCTTCCTCGCCCACTTCCAGATCTTCTTGCGACAGCAGATGCATCACCACGCTGGAGAGTGCCAGATCGGCATCAGCAGGGTCAAGCTGTCCCGGATGCACCCAAAGCGTCATTTGCTGGCGATCGGCATGACTCATCAACCCCCGCAACAGATCCACCAGGGCCGGAAATAGCTGTTCCTCAGCTTGGTGCCAATCGGGCAACAGAATCAGCTGGATGGAGCGCAGCAGGGGTTCTACTGCCTCGCCGTTAGTCCCCTCGTTCTGGAGAAACTCCGGCAAATGCATCGTCCGGGCCGGGGGCAGCTGTCCGCCCCAGCAGATCTGCTGCGCTTCGGCTACCACCAGTCCAGGCAGCAGTTTTAGCACCGCGCTAGCCGCACGGTTGGCTAAAGCAACATCGCCCCATTCAGCCGCCATTTCGGCAAACTGCCAGAGCGATCGCCAATAGTTGCTGTCCGGACTAGCCGGATCTTGTTTGCGAAACCAAACGCCGGTATAGTCGATCCTGCGTAAAGGAAAACTGGCATTCTGGCTGCGCTCAAATTCGTGAACGGCCTGACGACAGCCTTCCCAATGCCCATAGTCATCAATTTGGATAAAACCATCACCGACAACGCGATCGTACAGGGTATTAAAAATATCCATTGTGGACTCATACCAGTCACCATCGGCATGAAGCAGAGCAATCTCGCCAATTGCCGATTTGTAGGACGGCAGCGTGTCAGCAAATAATCCAGCCACAGGTACGACAATCTCACCAACCCCCAACGCCTGACAAACTTGATGCAGGTACTCAGCCACAGGAGCCTTCAACGTACCTTCGCCAAACCCCGTTTCGTTAGCCGGAATTCCCTGATGGCGATCGGCAGCGGTGGGTTCTGGCATGCCTTCAAAGGTATCAAAGGCATAGAGCAAGCGCGGCCGCAAACTATAGCGCTGAATCACGGCAGCCAGCAGAGCAGCTGCTCCCCCGCGACAGGTGCCGCATTCGACAAAATTGCCGGGAATGTCGTCCAAACAAATTTGTTTGCCCAGCGTATACAGCGACCAGAGCCGTTCCTCGCTCAGCAGCGTATAGGGGCGAACTGCTGCCAACAGGGCTTGAAATTCGGCATGGGGCGGCTCTAGGGTAGGGGCAGCATAGGCCAAAGCATGATGCTGAAGGCTTTGCCGCCAATTACCCTGCTGCCTATACAGCGTGCTGAGGCAGGCATGGGCGATCGCCGATCCAGGATTAAGCTGCAACACCTGAGGATAAATCGCCTGGGCCGTCTGCCAATCGGCTTTGATGTAGGCGGCTCTAGCCTGCTGATGCCAGGTCCGGAGCCGCTGGCGATCGCTGAGTTCTAGCGCAACTGAGCCAGCAACCGGCAGCTGCAGTTGCTCCACTGCCGTCAGCAGCCGCAGGATGGGATCAGCCTCAGATTGAGCGATACCGCTCACCTCGTAGTGCTGCAAGTGTGGCGGCAACTCCCACTCTATCGTCGGATCAGGCGTATGGGCGATCGGCTGCACATTGCCGCGCCATGCCACCCCCATAATTTGCATCGTCTGGTAGACCCGCGTCTGCCAGCCGCGTTGCTTCAGGTAGTCTAAGCCGGCAGCCACTTCAGGGGAAGCCAAATCGTGAAACACAATCAGGGCATCCGGTTCGGCTAGCTGTTCGCAGGCGATCGCATCCTGAAGCGGGCCAGGCGCATCGTGATCGCCGTCAATGAAGATCAGCGACCATTTGCGCGCATGCTCTGCCGCCAGAGCCTCCACTGCCTGGGGACTGTAGCCTGCCACCAGATTGACGCGATCGCGCACCCCCGCTGCCCTGAGAGATTGATCCACTGACTGGTAAAACCCGCCCTCCAATAGCGGATCAACCACATCTAACTCCACGCCTGCCAAAGCCAGATGGCAAGCAGACCAGCCCATCCAGCAGCCAATTTCTAACGCCCGCCGACCCCGAAATTGTCGGGCAGTGTTGTAGAGAATCTGCGCTTCATCGCGGCTGAGGAAGCCAATGGCAGGCTGTCGCTGATCAACATACCAATTATGGGGCACAGTCCGACGGAGATAAGCCCAGGGAGAAGAGTGCGGATCGGCAATCACCTTGTTGGGAAAGGCTGCATCCGGCAACACGATCGCCAATCCAGGCGACACATAATCTCCAGGCGGCAGCAGCGATCGTTCTATCACTTGCACGGTTTCCTGCACCATTCGTTCCTCCCGAAATCGGGCGGCTGCCCGCTGCTTTGCCGCTTGTCCTATCGATCGCCGTAGCGCTGGCTGGGCTACCCAAGCCTGCAGGGTGACAATCAATTCCTTTAAGGTGGCTTGTGGATCGACGTTGGGGTCAGGCAGCAGTTTTCCCGTATCGCCCAGTTCTTCCGGAATGCCGCTGACTGCAGAGGCAATCACCGGCAAACCTTTAGCCATGGCCTCCATGATTGCTAAGGGCATGCCTTCGCGGTAGGTCGGTAAGATAAACAGATCGGCCGCATCCAGCCAATCTGCCACATCCCACCGCTGCCCCAACAGCTTCACCCGATCGCGCACCCCCAGTTCTGCTAAGGCAGTTTCCAGGAGCGATCGCAGTTCTCCCTCGCCTGCCCAAACAAAGTAGAGCTTGTCCCAAACGGGCGTATGACGCAGCTGGGCGATCGCATCTAGCTGAAACTGATAGCCTTTAATCCCTTCTAGCCGAGCCGCCGTAAAACAAACGATTGCATCTGCCGGCAGGTTGAGAGAGGACAAGAGGCGATCGCGCACCGCCAGGTTACGCGGGGCAAAATACAGGTCGGGTCGGCCGTACAAAATCACTTGCCCCTGCTGCGGCGACAGCCTAAACTGCTGACGCAACTGCTCCAGATTTTCCTGAGACACGGCCACAACCGTTTTGGCCTGGGCGTACTGCCGCTCTAAATCCGCCAGACAAAAGGCAAACCTATCAGCCAACTCTGGATCAACGAAGCCCACCACCACCAGATAGGGAATTCCCAGCTGCAGGGCCGCTTGTTTGGCAGCCAAATTGGAAACCGGACAGCCATCGCTGAACAGAATCAAGTCAGGACGCGATCGCCCCAAAATCTGCTGGGCTTCCTCAACCTGGGTGAGCGTCTGGCTAAAGTCTTTAACGGTATCAAACGACAGCCATTGGTGATCGATGCCCCAAGTCTGCTGTTCGGCAATCAACGGCGTCTCCGCTTGAGTTTGCACAACCGTAACGCGGTAGCCCCGCTGATACAGCCCTCGCAGAATCGCGTGATTGTATTGGGCAATCCCACCAATGCCCGGTTCATCGGTATACAGCAGGACATGAGGGTTCATCGTCATTTCAAAACATCCGCCATGGCTGGACTCAAGTATGCTCGCAAGGTCTGAAAAATCGGAAAAGACTGCCAATTTTCGATCAAGGGGGGATATGGCTGCAAGCTATCCACGATCGCATCGGCAAAATTGTAAGCCGGATCGCTGCCGCAGTGGAGGGTTAGGTATTCTAATAGCTCCAGGGCATAGTCGGAAAATTCCAGCGCATCAGCCAGGCAGGCAAGCTTCAAAATCTGCGCTGGAGTCTGGCTGTGGGCCATCTCTGGCTGGCGGATCAGATCACAAAAATAGTAGGCATCCCCCCACAGCAATTGTCCGGGATGATGGCTGGTGTGAATGGGCGATCGGGCTCTCACCTGCCGGCTATGGGTCAGGTCAAACAGGGTAAAATCCTGCGATCGCATGAAGGTATCCACATCGGCAAACAGCGGCTGCCCCTGGTAGAGGTGAGAAAATTCTACTTCTACCTGCACTGCCAACACCGTCTGCAACATTTGATTGGCCCCCTTCAAGACGTTCAGGTCGGCTCCCTGCACGTCAATTTGCAAAAAGTCGATCGTTGCAATCCCTTCCTGCTGGCAAAAGTTGTCCAATGTCGTGGTTTCTAGGGCGATCGTGAAGTCTGTTGCCACTAGCTCGATCAGATCGGCAAATCGTTCCAGGTAGGGCTCATTGGGGGGATACAGAGAACTACACATGGGGGCCCGAGTCACATACAGCGTCGATTCACCTATCCTGTCGCTCAGGGCAAGCGGGATGTGTCTCTCTGTCCACGGAACCGGCTGTTCCGCCAGGTGTTGATTTGCCGCAGCACAAGCATCGGCATCGGCATCAAACCCGTAGATAGTCAGGTTGGAACCCAAAATTTTCCAATCTAAACTGCCGTAGTCGTCTTCAACGCTGATTTTACGAGAGCCGACATTACAAATAGTGATGTGGGTTTGATCGAGATGACCACGTTTTTTGAGACTCGGTAGGAAGATGGACATGGGGGATGGGGGAATCGGGAATCGGGGATGGGGGAATTGGGAATCGGAAAATTGGGGATGCGCCAGAAGATTCTACTCAGAGATCAGCACTCGCAGATCAACACTCGCAGATCAGCACTCGCAGATCAGCGAATGGTGGGGAGGCAAGGCAATGATATTGAGGTTGCCTTGCAGCTGATCGATCGCTTCAATCGGAATCAGGGTTTGCAGATAGGGCTGGTAGCGGAAAAGGCGGTAGCCTTTGGCAAGTAGCAGTTCGGCAACGGGGGTATTGCTCCCGCTAGTCCCGGCAATATTTTCGTAGAGAATAGCCGGAGCAAATTGGGATAATAGGCGATCGCTGCCTGCCAAAACCTGCATTTCATGACCTTCGGCATCAATTTTCAGCCAATCGACCTGCTGCAGCTGTTCTTGCTCAACCAGGTTATCTAACGTAAAGCAGGTAATATCTTCAAAATTGCCGGAACTGCCAGATGGATGTCCAGCCTCAGCAGACTCATCTCGAACCACTTCGTTTAATTCGCTGGAACTATGCAGCGAAAGCCGAGCGGTGCCAGGGCGATCGCTAGCGGCTCCAGCACAGACTGTTACCCAACTGAGCTGATTGCTGCGGCAAGTTTCCTGCAAGCAGCGGACGCAGCTAGAAAAAGGTTCGATCGCCAGCACCCGACCGGATGCCCCCACCTGCTGAGCAGCACTAAAGGTATACACACCCACGTTGGCACCCACATCAATAACGGTCATGCCAGGTTGAAGTTGACTGCGCCAGAATTCCATTTCGGATTCAAACCAGTCACCCTCTGCCAGCAAAACGCTAGTAACAATGCTACGGAAGCTGGCATCGACCGCTAAACGAATGCCATCTACTGTAGGGACATAAGTAAACAAGCTCTCGATCGGTAAGGTGCTCCACTGCCATGCCGACGCATCGGGTGAGGCTGGGGCAGCAGCTTGGGCAGCAGTCAACCAGAAAGCGGCAACATCTTGACGGCCCAACTCTCGATAGGTGAGATACAGCGCTTGCAAGACACGGGCATCGGCAGGCGCAAGCTGTTGAGCCTGCTGCAAATCCACCAGACCTTCCCACTGACCACTCATCAGCTTAGCCAAACCTAACTTCAAGCGAAGAGAGGCTGAGTTGGAAATTAAATTGACGGCCAATTGCAAAAACCGCAGCCCGCCAGGACTGTAGAACACTTGCTGCGATCGCCAGAGTACCTCAGCCAGCAGCAGTAGCGCCTGCTGATACCCGTTTGCCTGCAGCAGCAGGGGCAGATGGGTATCAGCTCGGCCGCTGGGTAGATAGACCAGTCCCAGAGGCGGCGCTGCGGCAGCGTGAAACGCGGGCTGGAGCAACTCTAGCAAAGTGGAAAAACTGATCTGTGTGGCTGCCGCATTTTCACCCATTAGATGACGGGCGATCGCCAAGTGCGCGATGCAGAGCGGATGACTGGGCTGTAGGGAAACACCCTGCTGCAGGGCTTCTAAGGCCAGCTCCAGGTTCATCGATCGTAGGGCACCGCTGCTCTGCTCTGCCTCAATCAAAGCCATGACGGCAAAATTATTTAGATCCAGCGCCGATTCTGGCGCATCCCATTGAGTGGGTTCGATATCGCGATAGAGGTCTGAAAAAGAGTCTAGATCTAACGTGGGGCAAAGCCGTTGGAGATACTGCTGATATGAACGGACGGGGGATGCAATGGAAGAAGTTGCCATACAGACACGGGGGGTTCGGTTAGTCCTATCTTGCCCACTTTAGTCAGGATTTTCACTCCTCACAGCAACGGGTAAGCTGCGGCTGCTATTCTTAACAATTCCTGAGATTTGTTAGTCTCTGTAACCAAAGCGTTCGTTGACCCTGCTTCTAGCGACTAAAATGAGGGGAGCTACAGGGTAGCAAGTCAGATAAGGTTCTGAAACACCAAACCAGACAACGGGTTTTCCGCCGCTTCTGCAAGTCGGAAGAGCTGCTGTTTTGTTTCAGTCAAGTTACGCCTGCAACAGCAGGGGTAATGAAGTTTTTGAGGAGCAATTTCAAAGACGACTATACCTGATCCAGAACTAGTCTTGGTTTGAGAGACGATTTTAGACAGATTCAGCAGACGATTTCCCACAGGCAATTTCCACAAGCGGCTGAGAGACTTAGACCGCTTGCTCGGTTTTTGCGACCGTTCAGCTTTGAGCCATTGCCAGATGCGGTGATGTAGTTTGCAGAACTGCAAACGGATTCGCTGCATGGCTGCATTCAACCCAAAGCGGGTTGTCTCAACCTCAAAGCCCGCTCAAAGTACTGATAGCGAAATCCTCAAAGCGAGATCCTCAAAGCGAAGTTCTCAACGCGAAGTCCTCAACGCTGAAGAGAGCTGTCTCA
>DATNOY010001118.1:0-5120 GCA_036703495.1 Coleofasciculaceae cyanobacterium | reverse complement strand
CGGCTAAAGCCAGATTATTTTTGAAAGCCTCGCGGGGCTTTCAAAAATAATCTGGCCTTGACTCAGTCGAAAATTGCCCTAGCTGTAGCCACAGGGGTTGACAGAGATCGCGGGGTGAGCGCGCCCAGCGGTCAGCACACTGGCTAGACGCCATGACTTTTGCCAATCACCCAGTGCCGTCGGAAAAATCGCGATAGGCTAGATTCTTCTAGCGGCAGATAAATCGGGCGGCCATGGGGACAGGTACGCGGATTGCGGGTTTGCTGCCATTGGTTGAGCAGGCTTTGCATCTCCTCTAGGCTCAGGGGTGTGCCGTTGCGAATGGCCGTGCGGCAGGCCGTTGCCACCAAGGCCGTATCGAGATCTCCCCCTAAGCTCAATTCCACTAACGCCTCGGCACAATCGCTTCGCTGAGCCAGCGGTTCGGGGGCTAATCGTACTGCCCAGAGGCGATCGCCAAACGGCTCCACCGTAAGACCAATCCGCTGCAGTTGCTCTACTTGCAGCGGCAGCAGCTGGTTTAAGATCACAGGCGGCTGCAGCGGCACCAACTGCCAGCGATCGCGCAATTGTTCATACAGCACCCGTTCATGGGCAATATGTTGTTCCACTAACCACATGCCCGTCGGATGCTCTGCCAGGATATACATTTGATGCACCTGGGCAATCGCTTTGAGCGCAATTAAGGGCGCATCGGCTGCCTGTGGATCTGCTGGAGGGTCATTGCAGTCTCCTGATTGATCCGGCGGATCTGCATAGGTGCCCGCTGCCTCTGCCGCCCGAATCAGTTGCCCCACCCGCGAGGTATAGGCCGCATCGGGGATGCTAGCAGGACTGAGGCGCAGGGCTTGAGCGATCGCCGCTTTCACCTGGTCTTGCCAATTTTCCAGATGATGCAGATAGATTTCGGCTTTGGCCGGATGGCGGTTCCAGTCGATTTGCTCCGGCGGTAGATGCAGATGCAGAAAGCAAACGGGATGGCGATCGCGGGGCAAGGTGCGCCGTAGGGCAGCAAAAATGGTTTGTTCTATGTCTGGAACATGGACAACTCGCCCATTTACCGCTACCTTTACCCAATCGGGACGATGACGATGGCAACGATCAGGCAAACCCAACAGCAGGTAGAGGGAAGCAGTTGACGCAGCTGCGGCAGGCTCCGTAGCCCCGCTGCCATTCAGATCAGACTCCCACTCTTGCAAGTCACTGGGCTGCACATCGCGCAACAGCTGCGGCAGCACATGTTTAGGAGATGAACTGGCCCAGAGGGTGAACCAGGGGCGAGTTTCTGTAGAGTCCGCGGTGCCCGATTGCTCGACCTGCCAGGTAACCTGGGGATGGCAGAGGGCAAGCTGTTGAATTACGAGCTGGATGCTGCGGAGCTGCTGGGCAGGCGAGGGGAGACCCTGACGGCGCGGGAGCCAGCTCCCAAACAAATCCGAAACGGTGACAATGGTACCGGGAGCGATCGCCGTGGCTTCCACCTGGATAGGCTCTCCCTGGCTGTTGTAGCGAATTCGCCAGCCTTCATGGCCTGCTGCCGTCCGACTATAGATTTCCAGATCGGCAAGCTGTGCCAGGCTGTGGAGGGCCTCGCCACGAAAGCCCAAGCTCGTGACTCGCCATAAATCATCGCTGCTGCAAATTTTGCTGGTGCTGTGGGGCAGGGCCGCCTGTTGCAGATCGACTAGATCCATGCCCCGCCCATTATCAGCAACCCGAATCCGCCACTGCTCTGCCCACACCGATACGGTAATCCGAGTGGCTCCTGCATCCAGCGCATTTTCTGCAAGTTCTCGCACCACTGCCGCCAGAGAATCAACCACTTCTCCTGCCGCAATCAGGTAAACCACATCTTCAGGTAGGGTGTGAATCCTGGAAGTCATGGAATCCAGTGTAGTGAATAAACACCCCAGTTGGGTTGAAAGCGGCTCTTAAGCCTGCTGGCGCTAGCTTTAGTTCCTCTCCACGAGCTGAATGGCAACGGCTCCTTTAGCCACCTGACCGGTTTGCTCGTAGCTGGTAATGGCAAGTGCCTGCAGCCGATCGCCCAGATCATTCAGGGCCGGGTTTTCAATCCGGTCTGGAAAATTGGGAAACTGCCGCAGCAGCGTACCGATCGCCATTTTGTCCAGGTAAACATAGCCTTCGTTAGGCAAGTTCAACAACGTGATCGCATCTTGGAACTTTGCATTCTTCAGCAAGGAGGCAGCATCCGGCTGCAGGGCCAAATTCATGGCTTCTAGCGAAGTCGCGAAAATATCGTAATCATTGACAGTTGTCCGAACACCCTGCACTGTCGCTTCTAAAGAAACCGGCTTGGCGGCTGCCGATTTAGTTTTGCTACTCCTGGCAGACTGAGCCACCTTCGTGGAAAACTTCGTCCAGGCATAGATTTCTTGACTGCCTAAGGGGGTATCCAGGGTAAAAGATCCCAGCGTCACATTTTGCTTTTGGGCAATGGCATCTAGCTTTTCCCATTGAGCAGCCGTTGCCGGCGATCGCTGCGCCACAAACACCCAATCCGGCTGGGGGCGATCGGCACGCGGCAGCATTCCCAAAGCATATTCACCGCTCACCCCGCTCAACACATCTTCTAACAGCGAAATATGCTGCGCTTGCTCAAAGGTGGCCAGCGCTTGTTTCACAGCACCTAGTCCCGTTTCATAGCCTGCCCCTGCCGTTTCTAACTGCGCCCAACGCTGCGGCAAATCCGTTCCGGCTAAGGTAAGGGAACTGCTGGCTGGAATAAAGCGCAGCGCACCGACGGGAGCCGTGAGCGTAGGTTTGGTGGTGGGCTGCGGCTCAGACGCCAAGAGCAGCGTATTGGCAACCTGGCTTTCTAAATTCCAGGTCACCAGCAGACTCTCGTAGGTACGGGGGAGGGGCGGTTCGGGCTTACCCGTTGCCCAGGCAGACAGCTGAGGTAAATTGACAAATGCCAGCCCGATCGCCCTAGGCGGCAGCTGCTCTAGGGCTTGCTGGTAGAAACTGCTGTTGGCGAGCGCCAGTTCTGCGACCTGTACATTATTCAGCGCCTCTCGCAGCACTTTAGGAGAATTGGCCAACAGCACAAAGCGATCGCCAACGACTGCACTCGCAAGCGTCAAAATGGACGATGCCTCTGCATCCTGACGCTTTTTGCCGGCAGCGCTGCGATAGACAATTTGTACCCCCGCATAGGGTTCTGCAACCAAGTCTTTGGCTCTGGCATGCCGCTTCCAAAAAGACTGCAGCTTGCGTTGAGCCAGGGCTGAATCTTTAGCCGTCATCACCACCAAATAACCCAGCTGGGAGCCGTTAGCCGGATCGCGATCGACATCGGCCGAGGTAATAGCAACCGTGATTTCGTTATCTAGCCAGGGTTGAATATCGCGCCAGTAGCTCAGCTGAGCATCCGGCAAAAACGCCTGCTGCAGCTGGTGAAAGTCTTGTTGCAGCTGCCGCCGATCGGTAGACGCAGCCAGCAATTGAGCAGACTGGAGGCGATCGGGATTGACCAGCAGCGATGCCACCACGGGAGCCTGAGCCGACACGAACATCGTGCCCGATGGCACACCTATCTCAGCCTTGCGTAATTGCGCGATCGGACTGTGGGTGATCATCCAGGCTGCACCCGCACCAGCAGTCAACAGCAACACCAGCACCAGAGTGGCGAGGAGGTAAAGAAAAGAGCGGAACTTCATGGCAAGCAGAATTTACAGGAGTCGCCAACCTAAGTGTAGTACCGCAAGGGGCATAGAAAATACAGCCTGCCGGGCTATGTTTTGCACAAAGTAAAATCGCCGCTTTTCCTGTCCTTACTTCACCCTCACCCGCAAATTGCTTGACAGGTCGTTATAAGCCGCAACAAAGCCATTGTGCAGTTCAATCGTGCTGTCGTCATACTGGAGGCTTTCGCTACAGGAAGACGAATCTAGCGTCACCTGAGTCGGTGTACCTTGCACTTTAAAGATATCGTCGCGTGGAGAATCGAGAGTCCATGAGGTGAGCGACAGGCTGGATGTCCCACTGGGGGCAACTGCAACTTTCAAATTTTTATCAATGTTGTCGTACCCTGTAACGCGATCGTTGTTCAGGTAAACAAGGCTGTTGTTGTAGTAAAGCACATCTTTTTGGGAAGAGTCATAGCGGACGATGCGGGATGGCGTACCTTGAACTTTGAATACCTGGTCTTTTAAGACATCTAAGGTCCAAGTTGTCCCATCGCCGGTTGCTACAATCGGCACATTGCCCGTAGCAGCCCTGAGGTTGCGATCGAGATCGTCATAATGCACCACAATGCCATTATTGAGCTCTACTGTGCTGCTACCAAAGTGAAGCAGCTCTTTGCATAAAGCATCATAGCGCTCCGTTTGAGTTGGGGTACCCTGGATCCGAATCACATCTGCCCGACGCAAATCTTTTGACCACAACCCTCTAGAGAAAGAGGAAACCGGCGCTTTCTCAGCCTGCTGCTGAGCATAGGTCAAGTTGTCGGCGTAGGCACGCACCCGCGATTGAGCCACCGCATAGTTGGGACTCGATTCAGGCACCATTTTCATTAACGCCACCGCCTCTTGCCACCAAGCTGCGATCGTCTTCCATTCCTCCTGAGAAATGGCAGTTTGCGTCACTTCGGCAGCACTAACAGCTCGGTTGACTGCTAACCGAAAGGCAGCCTTCGGAGGCACCGCCTCCGGATGCAGAGCAGTAGGCGGGGGATCTTGAGCAATAATGGTTAAAATTGCGCCAGTCAAAGCTACAAAAGCAAAAACCAGAAGAGAGGGGAAAAAGGGTGAAGATCGCCGAATAGAAACTCGGCCGGGATGTCGCCGGATAGGCTCAATCTGGAGATACGACCTTCTGCTGTTGGGTGCTCGTTTGCCGTTGCCATTACCGTTGCCGTTGCCATTGCCGTTGCCATTGGCATCTCCTTGTCCATTGGTTTCAGCTCCGGGGCGTTTTCTCATAATTGCCACTACAGCAGATCAAAACAACTTGAGGGCTACTCTTCAGATATCTTAAGGGAGTTTCCGCAAACTGACGCTAGCTTGGCTCTGAAAAACTGCGAGATCGGCGATTCTATAAAGATCTATAAAGATGGCAGCAGGAAATTTAAAGATTCAGTGTAGTTTTGAGCT
>DATNOY010001117.1:0-3646 GCA_036703495.1 Coleofasciculaceae cyanobacterium | reverse complement strand
GTCAAGACCACGGTTGAGTTTAATCGCATAGCTGCACATCTTTACTGAGTCAGGATACAATAGGAGCCAATTGCAGAAGCCTAGCAATAGGCTGCTGACCAGGGTTGGCCGAGCGGTTTAGGCAGCGAACTCATAATTCGCGTTAGGCGGGTTCAACTCCTGCACCCTGGACTTTAAGATTGAACTCTAGTCTATGCCACTTTCGCGAAAGTCGGCACTCCATTGGCAGGCGGACGTCCCAGTTGGACATTTCAGCCAGTTGGACATTTCAGTTGGACATCCTTTAGATCTGGGTGATACCTAGGCTGCAAAGAGGAACCCCATCATCCAGGCGATCCAGATGGAAATTGGAATGGGGTGCAGGGGCACAGCCTGCGTACCCGCTGGTTAGCAATCTCTAGCGCACCCGCTAAAGGCGATCGCCACCTTGCCCTACCCTAAAAAATGGCATCCTCTGTCAATTTTTTGCCAAATCCGCACCCTAATTCAGTAATATCAAATGGAGTAAACCGGGGTAACAAACTGTGAACAGCAGCCTGATTTGGGGGTAGCGCTAGCGGTAAATTTTGAATCCTTAAAGTGAATTTGATACTAGAAACGCCACTTGATTTCAGAAGATTATCTGATTGAGTTACCAACATGACCGTCTAGACTGAGAGAACAGCCTGAAGCAACTGTTAGAAAAAATACTAGACTTTGTGAATGGGCAATTTCTGTTCCATCACCCACAGGTTGCTAGATTTCGTGAAAACGATAATATTGAGAGCTAGGATCAGTCGAAGCACTTAATCAGTCTTTCTATCTAGGGTTGATGGATCATTTCTTAGCAGCACTAGAGTTCTCTATAGTCGCACTTCACCTCTTACCTGATGACTTCTGCACCGCACCAAAGCCACCTACTCATCATTGAGGACGATAAGGGACGGCGAGAGTATACCCTCGATAGTCCGGTTTACTCAATCGGCAGAGATCCAAAATGTGACATTCGGCTGATTTCTCAATTCGTTTCTCGCCGTCATGCAACCCTGGTTCAACTCCCCAACGAAGATGGAGGCTACTACTATCGCATTGTAGATGGCAACCTGAAGGGAAAGCCAAGTGCAAATGGGCTGTTGATTAATGGTCGCAAATTGCAGGCCCATGATCTTCATGATCAAGATAAAGTTATTTTTGGCCCACAAGTGCAGGCCATTTACTACCTGCTGAAACGGGATGCCATCACCACTATTCCACCGGATGAATACGACATTACGCTGATTAGCCCCAACATGACCGGCGATCCAGAGGACGATACGGCAGCTTCTCGCTTGGCAGCCCGCGAGGGCAGAACCGGCGGACAGCCTACGACCCAAAAAGTTTCTACTGAGGCGACCGCATCCGATGAGGACGCGTCTGACAGCAACTAAGCTTTAACGGCGATTAAATCTGGCAACTAAATCTTCGTTTCAGCGATCGCCAGCGTTCAGCGACTCCACAGGATCCGTCTGAGCTGCCTGAGAGGGCGCTTCTGACCTGCAACAGTTGACCGACTGCGGAGCCTGGCAGCTTAAGGGTGGCACCGGATCATACCCACCTGGATGCAAGGGATGGCACCGAAGAATCCGGCGTACTGCCAACCCAGTACCCCGCCAGACGCCAAACCGATCGATCGCCTCGATCGCATACTGCGAGCAAGTCGGCTGAAACCGGCAGCTTGGCCCCAGCAGTGGCGAAATGAGCAGACGATAGCCTTGAACCAGCCTAATCAAGATGGTTTTCATCATTCTATTTTAGCGCTACCCTTTCACGCCGCTGCCCGCTTCGGTCGGCACAATGTAACGCTGCATCACCAGGAAAAACAGCAAAATTGGTGCGATCGAAATTACAGAGCCAGCCGCAATGAGCCGCCAATCCAACGAAAAGGCACCTGCCAGCTTCGCTACCCCCAGCGGCAGCGTATAGTACTCCGGCTGATCCAGAATAATCAGAGGCCAGAGGAAGTCGCTCCAAGAGCCGATAAACACAAAAATGGCTAATGTTACCAGTGCCGGCCGCACCGAAGGCAGCATAACAAACCACCAGATGCCCACCTCAGAACAGCCATCCATGCGGGCGGCTTCTTCTAGCTCTTTGGGTACGCCCTGGAAGGCTTGACGCAGCAGAAAGATGCCAAAGGCAGAGGCGATCGCCGGAAAAATCAGACCGAGATAGCTGTTCCGCAAGCCCAACTGCACCGTCAGGATATAGAGCGGAATCATAACGATTTGAAACGGAATCAAAATCGTCGAGACAATCAGCGAGAAGATCATCTCCCGCCCCCGAAACGCCAATCGTGCTAAGGGATAAGCAGCCAGAGAGCAGAACAGCAGGTTTAGCCCCACCGTCAGGATTGCCACCAGCACGCTGTTGAACAAATATTGCCCAAACGGATTGGTTTGCCAGACTTTCACAAAGTTTTGTAGGGTCGGCTGAGCCGGAATCAACACAGGCGGAAACTGAAAAATATCTTCGGTGGGCGACTTAAACGCCGTGCTGATTAACCACAACAGCGGCAGCAGCATCACCAAAGCGATCGCCCCCAACAGCAGATAGGTACCGACTGCCTTCCAGAAGGTTTGCACTCTCAGCTGCGAGTTTGCCGCACTAGCCACTCTCTGTTCCTTTCGGGTAAAACGCTGCGCGGACATGCCTTCATCCTCAAGTTCGATCATCCTCTTAGACTTTATACTTGACTTTGGACTAAATCGCGTCAAATTTTCTGAAAGCCTCGCTCGGCAAAGCTTTCAAAACATCATCTGTACTTGACTCAGTTGCAAATTGCCTATACTCAAAATCTTGAGTAGCACAACGTTTTACTAAAAAAACAGGGAGGCATTGCCCTCCCTGTTTTTTAAACCCTGACTGTCAGATCAACCTACAGATCAACCTATTGAGCCGTAGCGAGTTCTGCAGGCAATCGCTTAAACGCTAGCCGCTCATTTTCTACATCCACAAAGATCGTGTCACCATTGACAAACTCACCGCGCAGGATGGCTTTGGCAATCTGGGTTTCTAGCTCCCGCTGGATGGCCCGCTTGAGTGGACGAGCACCAAAGACAGGGTCGTAGCCCACTTCTGCCAAAAAGTCGAGGGCCGTATCCGAGAGGCGCAGCGTCATCTTACGATCTGACAACCGCTGGCTGAGACGAGCCACTTGTAGCTGGACAATTTGGCGCAGTTCGGACTTCTGCAAGCTGTGGAAGATGATCACTTCATCAATCCGGTTGAGGAACTCTGGACGGAAGTTCGATCGCATTGCCTCCATCACCCGCGATCGCATTTCTTCATAGCGTTCGTCATCTCCTGATACATCCAGAATGTATTGCGAACCAATATTGCTGGTCATGATGATGATGGTGTTTTTGAAATCCACCGTCCGACCTTGCGAATCGGTGACCCGCCCATCATCCAAGATTTGCAGCATGACGTTGAACACATCAGGATGCGCTTTTTCAATTTCGTCGAACAGAATCACCGCATAGGGACGTCGCCGCACCGTTTCGGTGAGCTGTCCGCCTTCTTCATAGCCGACATAGCCCGGAGGCGCACCAATCAACCGCGAAACTGCATGCTTTTCCATGTACTCCGACATGTCAATCCGCACCATCGCCTCTTCAGTATCAAACAG
>DATNOY010001116.1:0-2179 GCA_036703495.1 Coleofasciculaceae cyanobacterium | reverse complement strand
GTTTGGCAAGAAGGCCTAGGTCTGCCGCCCTTGGCAGACCCGCGCCTAAAGCTCTATGGCAATTTTTCACTGAGTCAAGTCCAGATGATTTTTTGAAAGCTTCGCTCTGACAGGCTTTTAAAAAATCATCTGGACTTAGCCGAGGGCACACCGCTCTAGAGATAAACAGTTGATCTGCTGGGAAAATTTCTATGCACAGAGCAAAGGGCGAACAAGCGTTCGCCCTTCAAAGTTCCAGCCATTCAGAAAATGCATTGCCTATCTTAAACGAGAACTTTGCCCAGTGTAACGCCCATTTCCAGGCATGCACACTTTACTCACTACAGGGTTGTAACTCAGGACAAAGCTATAACTCAGTACAGAGCCACCACTCAGCCACCACTCAGTACAAAGCCATACACAGTCCTAGGCTTATGCCTCAGGTGGATTCGGGCGAGTTGCTCGGGGGAGTCGCGATCACATCTTTCGCTTTGGCTCGCTCCTCTTTTTTCTTGCGATCGGCTTGCAGGATATCTTCTAAAACAATGCGGGCTTGAGCAATTTTCTCCAGGTTGCCGCGATATAGCTCTAGATCTTTTTGCGCCTTATCCCATGAAAAGTTCAGAGCTTCACCCAGGGTCTGCAGGGCTTCATTACGGCGCTTCTCGTCTTTCACTAAAGCTTGATCCATGATCTCTAGCAGTGTATACAGCCCAATCGCAAACAGGCGGCTGTACTTAAACTTGGGATTGGCAGCTACGGCACGCAACGAACCAAACAGCCCATCTCCCTCTGTAGTGCTAAGCTGACGAACTTTTGCTAGAAAATCATTGGGGGCATAAGTGGCAGCCTCTGCACGAATCTGCTCAGCATCTTGCCGATACTGCTGCGCATCTTCCTGTAAAGACTGGCAGAGCGCATTGAAGATGGAGTTAATATCTTCTTCCGGTCTGTACCCCTGCATGAAGCGATCGAACGCTGTGACTACCCCTAACCGATAAATTGGGTCATGGGAAAAATCCGCATTGACGGAGAGCAAGTGCATCTCCACCATCAATTCATCAACCACCCGCCGATAGATGGAGTTAATGGGGCGAGTGTGCAGGTTGTAGAAGGCTCTCTTGGTGTCGGAAACGGTGCGGACAGTGCTCACTAGAAATTCTAAAAATAATGTGATCCTATTATCCCACAGGAAGGAGGGGATGGTGATAGGGGATCAAGGATTGCCGATCAGGAAATTTAGCAATGCAGTCTGCCCAGTTTTGAATTTTGAGGGGATACTTATCTATTGTCAGATTTTTGATTAGCCTAAAACAGAGATCTAAGACTACCAGCTTCAAACTCCCAATCCCTTGCCCTCCGCCATGGCTTACGAACCGCTGCACCACAAATACCGTCCCCAGACCTTTGCCGGATTGGTAGGACAGGAGGCGATCGCGTCTACGCTAACAAACGCCCTGCGGCAGCAAAAGATTGCCCCTGCCTACTTGTTTACCGGAGCTCGGGGTACCGGAAAAACGTCCAGTGCCCGGATTCTGGCTAAGTCGCTGAACTGTCTGAACAGTCAGGTGCCAACAGAGAACCCCTGCGGAGTCTGCGAAGTCTGTCGGGCGATCGCCAATGGTTCAGCCCTAGATGTGATTGAGATTGATGCTGCCAGCAATACGGGAGTAGACAACATTCGGGAGTTGATCGAGCGATCGCAGTTTGCCCCAGTCCAAGCTCGCTACAAAGTGTATGTCGTAGATGAGTGCCTGACGGGAGATGCCTTAGTTCTGACGGATGACGGACTGCTTCGGATTGACGATCCTGCCATTCGAGAGAAAAAGGTCCTCAGCTATAACGATACCAGTGGGGCATGGGAAGCTAAACGAGTTTTGCGGTGGTTAGATCAAGGGGTGCGCCAGACCTTTGTGATTAAAACAACTAATCGCACAATCAGATGTACCGGAAATCACTTAGTTCGAACTACTCAGGGATGGATACCGGCAAAGGATCTGAAGCCAGGGATGAAAATTCTCTCTCCTCAGGCGGTCTACCCAAATTTGACAGATTGGCGGTCAGAGAAGCAGCTATTGCAGCCTATCGATCGCGCTGTACCTGTGGATGCGGTGAATCACGCATCGATCAAGTCATTATTGTGCGGCTTACAGGACTTGGCTATCCAGCCAAAGTTTTTGTTGCAAGAGGAGATCAATCT
>DATNOY010001115.1:0-7986 GCA_036703495.1 Coleofasciculaceae cyanobacterium | reverse complement strand
CTGCTGATTTGCGCTTGATCCTGCACTTGGGGTTGTATCAACTGCGGTATTTGAACCAAATTCCCAACAGTGCTGCTGTAGATACCACCGTAAAACTGGCTAAACAAAACGGCTTTAGCGGACTGTCCGGCTTTGTCAATGGGCTATTGCGGCAGTATGTCCGGTTAGGCGCAGCAAATGCACCTGGAACAGATCAGGAAGAATCCGCGATCGCCGCAGATCCGCTCCTGCTTCCTGCCGATCCGGTGACCCGGATTGCAGTCCAGCATAGCTATCCAGATTGGATTGTCCAGGTTTGGCTAGAGCAATTCGGAATAGAGGACACAGAGCAACTGTGCCAGTGGTTAAATCATTCGCCCTCAATTGATCTGAGAATTAATCCGTTGCGGAGCAGCCTAGAGCAGGTTGAGACAGCCCTGCACGCTGCTGGCGTGGCTGCGACGCGGGTGCCGCCGCTACCGCAAGCCTTGCGATTGCCCCCTAGCGCAGGTGCCATCCAAAAGCTGCCTGGGTTTGCAGAAGGCTGGTGGACGGTGCAGGATAGTAGCGCGCAGCTGGTTAGCCATTTGCTGGATCCCCAGCCTGGAGAGCTGGTGATTGATGCCTGTGCTGCACCGGGCGGCAAAACGACTCACATGGCTGAGTTAATGCAGGATCAAGGGATCATTTGGGCGTGCGATCGCCAGGCTTCTCGCCTCCGCAAGCTCAAGGAAAACGTTACCCGCTTAAAGCTGCAGTCTATTCAAACCTTAGTCGGCGATAGCCGCCAGTTTTCTCAATTTATCGGGCAAGCCGATCGCGTTTTGTTAGATGCGCCTTGCTCAGGGTTAGGAACTTTGCACCGCCATGCCGATGCCCGCTGGCGGCAAACGCCGGACACGGTGCAGGAATTAGCAGGTTTACAAGCTGAACTCTTAAACCAGACTGCAACTTGGGTGAAGCCGGGGGGAACACTAGTCTATGCCACCTGCACGCTGCATCCGGCGGAAAATGAAGCGATCGTTCAAGCCTTTCTGGCGCAGCATCCTGACTGGCAGATTCATCCTCCAGAACCGACGCATCCGGCTTCTGCCTTCACTTTGCCGCCAGGATGGCTGAAGGTTTTACCGCATCAGCAAAATATGGATGGTTTCTTTATGGTGCGGTTACAGCGAAACATTTGAATAACCCCACAGTTTTGTAAAGATTGGGTGAACTTGCCGGGAAGTTAGGTTAAGGTAGAGTCAAGAGAAAAGCATTCGTCACACGAGCTTTATGCAAATGGTAAGAATCCCTAGAGAAATCCTCCGGAATTTGTCTGATGCAGTTCGCGCTCAATCCGAATCTGATGAAGAATTTGCTAAGGCCCTAGAATCGCTTCGTCGGCTGCCTGAAAATACGATCGGGTACGAAGTCGCTCGTTTCAACGATGTTCGTCGCGCTCTGTCTATGCCTTTTCCGAAGGCGAGCTAAGTCTCCCGGACAATCTCTAAAGATTGCATAAGTTGATATTTCCTTGAATCCGTCTAATTCAGAATTAGATTGTTTGTTGCGATCGCGATTGCAGGCTCTAGGTATTCCCAGCTTCCGAGCTTTGAGCCAGATTGCAGGCGTTTCTAAGTGGCAAGTTGAGCAGCTACGTAAAGGACAGGCGGCTGGCATGAGAGTCGATGTGCTGCACCGGCTCAGCCAAGCTCTGCAAATGTCTTTGTCTGATTTGCTGTCTGCCTATGCGGATCTGGTTGTTGAACCTGACCCAGAAAATCCATCGGCAGCTTCTACGCTACAGCTGAAGCAAGAATATGAACGTTTGCAGGCTCAATTGCAGCAGCAGCGAGAACTCTTGCAACAGGAGTTTCAGCAGGACTGTCTGCGATCGCTAGAATCTTGGTTAATCCAGTTTCCCACCCTGGTGCATGCGGCTCAGCACAATCCTCAGTTTCCCAGCAAGAATTTTTTGCCGTTTATCCGCCCCTTAGAGCAACTGCTGCACGCTTGGGGGGTGGAAGCGATCGCGCCGGTTGGGGCAGAAATTCCCTATGATCCACAGCTGCATCAGCTTTTGGAAGGTTCAGTCCAGGCTGGAGATCTCGTTAAAGTTCGCTATACCGGATATCGTCAGGGCGAGAAGCTGCTCTACCGTGCCAAGGTAAGTCCTGTCCAGGTGAGTTCTGTCCAGGTAAGTTCTGCCCAGATAAGTTCTGCCAGTTCGTAGTCGGCATGATTCGCTGATCCAGACTGCGATCCAGAAACCGCCGCTGTCATCGGTACAAAATTAACGTTAAAATCTGTAACCGGACAACTCCAGCCAAACCATAAGGAAATTAAACCGATGCCCCTAGCAGAAGGTACGACGGCTCCCAACTTTACCGTCAAAGATACCCACGGGAATACTGTTTCATTGTCCGACTATGCCGGTAAAACGGTTGTATTGTACTTTTACCCCAAAGACGATACTCCCGGTTGTACCAAAGAAGCCTGCAGCTTCCGCGACAACTACTCAGCTTACCAGGGCAAAGACCTGGTGGTGTTTGGTGTCAGCATGGATGATGAAGCCTCTCATCAAGCCTTCACCAGCAAGTTCAGTCTGCCGTTTCCACTCCTAGCCGATGTGAACGGTGAACTGACCAAAGCCTACGATGTGGATGGCGGCGGCTATTCTAAGCGCGTCACCTATGTGATTGACGGCACAGGCAAGATTGCCAAAGTCTACAGCAGCGTGCAAACTGCAACCCACGCCACAGATATTTTGGCTGATTTGGGCGTTGCCTAAAGCGATCGCTCCCTAAGCGATCGCCCAATTCAGGGGCAGGAAGGCGATATTTCCTGCCCCTGATTTATTTCAATTGGCAACTATTTGGGGAACCCTAAACGTGACTCGTTAATCCTTCACAAGTTTTCGATCGCCATAGCGATCGCCCTGGCAAGCTATTAGAGAGCATTCACTATGCATGTACTGGTTACTGGAGTAGCAGGATTCATTGGCTATCATCTGGCGCAGCGCCTTTTAGCCGATGGGGTGCAGGTCTATGGCATTGATAACTTAAATGAGTATTACGATGTCAAGCTGAAGAAAGCTCGGCTAGAGCGGCTGACCTCTCAGGCAGGGTTTACCTTTGAGTTTTTGGACTTAAGCGATCGCCAGGCCGTTGCTGAATTGTTTCAGATGCAAGAGTTTGATGCGGTGGCTAATTTAGCGGCTCAAGCGGGCGTGCGCTACTCGATCCAAAATCCCTTGGCGTATGTAGATAGCAATATCACAGGATTTGTCAATCTGCTGGAAGGCTGTCGCTACAGTGGGGTCAAGCATTTGGTATTTGCGTCTTCTAGCTCAGTCTATGGCGTTAATCCCAAAGTGCCTTTTGCAACAAGTGATAATGTGGATCATCCGATCTCGCTCTATGCTGCCAGCAAAAAAGCCAACGAACTGATGGCCCATACCTACAGCCATTTGTTCCAGTTGCCGACTACCGGACTGCGCTTCTTCACAGTCTACGGGGAATGGGGACGACCGGACATGGCTTATTTTAAGTTTGTGCAAGCGATCGAAACCGGAAAGGCGATCGATGTTTACAACTTTGGCGACATGCAGCGGGACTTTACCTACATTGATGATGTGATTGAAGGCGTGGTGCGCGTGATTCACAAGCCACCTGTTGCGGGTGAAGATGCCAACCTGCCCAGCAAAGCGCCCTACAAGCTCTACAACATTGGCAACAATCAGCCGGTCTCGCTGAAGCGATTCATTGAGGGGATTGAACAAGCGCTGGGCAAAACAGCGCAAAAGAATTTCCTGCCGATGCAGCCGGGCGATGTGCCTACCACTTATGCCGATGTCGATGACTTGATGCGAGATGTGGGCTTTCGGCCTACGACGCCGATCGAAGCTGGCATTGAACGGTTTGTGCAGTGGTATCGATCGTATTACGGCTAAGGCTGTCCAAATCATGTTCTAGACGGGTTGTTTATTTTTTGGAAAGGGGCGCGCAGTGCCCCTTTTCGATTACTGCGAATATAGCCATTTTCAACTGAATTAAGTCCAGATTATGTTTTGAAAGCCTTGCGGAGCGGGGTTTTCAAAACATAATCTGGCTTGAGCCGAGTGCGAACCGCTATAAATTGAGATCTGCATAGACATAGAGTTGTCTTGATATCTGCAAAACCAGACATCGAGGTGACTCTATTTGCGCGCGTCCTAGGGTTCGGCATAGTTGAGGATGCGCTGTCTAGGGTTGTCGTGCTGCCTTTGAACTTTGAGATCTCTCGCATTTGGCTCTGGTGCCCCATTGAAGCTGCCCTCACAAGGGGAGAGTCTGGAATGGGGCAGGAAATTTTTTGTATCGTTCTGTGTCCAGTAATAAGAATCTATAAAGCAGATCGAACAATTTATGCACTTGCGATGAAGATAAAGAAGGAAACGGGTATTGCAGTAGCTACCAGTGGGTTGTGCAGGTGCGGCGTTAGATAACCGGGACATGAGAATTAGGAGAGAACGATGACGTATACGGCAACACCAGCGAAGACAGGCATCGGTGTCCAGTTGATGGCACCCCTATCTGGTCGGTTGGTGAAGATTGAAAGTGTGCCTGATCCGGTCTTTGCAGAAAAGATGGTGGGAGATGGGATATCGATCGATCCGGTCAGTCAGAGCTTGATCGCTCCTTGCGATGGGGTGGTGATTCAAATCCATCCGTCCTGCCATGCAGTTACGCTGAAGTCGCCTGAAGGGGTGGAAGTGTTGATGCATATTGGGCTGGATACCGTGATGCTGCGAGGCGAGGGGTTTACGTCCCATGTCAAGGTGGGCGATCGCGTCCGGGTGGGCGATCCGCTGATTGATTTTGATGCTGACTATGTGGCAACTCATGCCCGCAGCCTGCTGACCCAGATTGTGATCACCAACGGCGAAGAAGTGGTGACCCAATTTCTGCCGCAAACGGGCGATGTGGTGGCCGGGAAAGATGTGGTGCTCAGCTTGGTGCTGGTGGCTGGTACTGAACCTGCAACCGAATCCGCAACAGAACCTGCAACCGAATCTGCAACCGGGCGAGGCGGTCAAAGTTTGACCGGCCCCAACTTCACTTCAGAGGCGATCGTGATTCCTAATCCGACGGGGCTACATGCTCGTCCGGCTGCCGTCTTCACCAGCTTGGTCAAAAAGTATCAGTCTAATATTCAGATCAAGTGTGGCGACAAGCAAGCCAATGCCCGCAGTGTGGTTGGAATTATGGGCTTGCAGGTGGGCAAGGGCGATACCGTTTACCTGACCGCAGCCGGGGAAGATGCAGAGACGGCGATCGCCGCACTCAGCGCAGCGCTGCGCTCGGGCTTGGGAGAGGGCGTGGCCGCAGCTGCCCCTGGATCGGTGGCGGCAGTGGCGGCAGTGGCGGCTCCTGCCCCGCAGCCGCGATCGGCTGATGCCAATTTGATTTTGGGTGTGCCCGCTTCGCCCGGTGTGGCAGTAGGCACGATTTTCCGCATCCGCACTCAAGACATTGCGGTAGCGGAAACGGCACAGCATCCGCCTGAGGAACGGCGCAAGCTAGAGAAAGCGGTGGATCAGGCAAAGCTGGAAGTGGAAGCCTTGCGATCGAAGGTGCAGGGTCAAGCCGATGCGGGCAAAGCGGCAATTTTTGCAGCGCATCTAGAGTTGCTAGAAGATCCAGAATTATTTGATGCGGCCACCCAGTCTATTGATCAAGGCAAAAGCGCTGCCTTTGCCTGGAAGCAATCTTACACTGCCCAAGCTACGATGCTGTCTCAGCTACAGAATGAGCTGCTTGCTGCCCGCGCCAATGATCTGCGGGATGTGGGTGGGCGAGTGTTGCGGATTTTGACGGGTGCTGCGATCGAGCCAGTTAATTACCCGCCCAATGCCATTCTGGTGGCCGAAGATTTAACACCCTCGGATACGGCCACCATGGATCGCGGCAAAGTGTTGGGTTTCTGCACGGTAGGCGGGGGCGCTACTTCGCATGTGTCTATCCTGGCGCGGTCAATGGATATTCCGGCGATCGCTGGAGCAGAAGCTCGGATCATGGAATTGGCAGACGGCACTCCTGCAATTTTGGACGGTAGCAAGGGGAGATTGCGGCTGAATCCGCTGCCTGAAGAAATGGAGCAGGTGCAGCAACGCCAAAGCCGGATGAAGCTCCGCCGACAGCAAGAACTGGCGGCAGCTGAGCAACCTGCTGTTACCACGGATGGCTATCGCATGGAAATTGTTGCCAATATTGGCGGCCAAGCCGATGCTGAAAAAGCGATGACCTTGGGTACGGAAGGGGTGGGACTGCTGCGATCGGAATTCATTTTCCTGGATCGGGCCGACGCGCCTTCAGAAGTGGAGCAAACCGAAATTTATTCGAGCATTGCCAAAGTATTGGGCGATCGCCCCCTGATCATCCGCACGCTAGATGTTGGTGGTGACAAGCCGCTCTCCTACCTGCCCATGCCTGCGGAAGAAAATCCTTTTTTGGGGGAACGCGGTATTCGCATTGGGTTAGGCCGTCCCGAACTGCTGCGGACTCAGCTGCGAGCCATCTTAAAGTCTTCGCAGTTTGGCAATGTCAAGGTGATGTTTCCCATGATTGCTACGCTCGAAGAATTCCGGCTGGCCAAAGCCATGCTAGAAGAAGAGCGCCAGCAGCTCGGCATTGCGCCGATTGCGGTGGGCATTATGGTAGAAATTCCGGCTACCGCCGTCATCGCCGATCAGTTTGCCAAAGAAGTTGATTTCTTCTCTGTGGGCACCAATGACCTGACCCAATATACGCTGGCGATGGATCGGGGACATCCCAAACTGGCTCCCTTCTGTGACGGACTCAACCCTGCCGTCTTGAAGCTGATCGGCATGGCCGCCGCCGCTGCCAACAGACATGGGAAATGGACCGGCGTCTGCGGCGGCATTGCTAGCGATCCGCAGGCGATCCCTTTACTGATTGGCTTAGGTGTCAAAGAGCTGAGTGTCAGCGTCCCCACTTTGCCTAGCGTCAAAGCCCAAGTGCGCCAGCTCAGTGTAGCCCAGTGCCAGGAATTAGCCGAAAAAGCGATCGCCTGCGATACCGCTGCCGAGGTCAGATCCCTGTATTCTCCCGTCGAAGATTGAGGTTGGGGCGAAGCATGCGGTAAATCCCTTCTAGGAATTGCTGAAGCCTTTGCCTGCAGCTTTGCCCTGACTTCCCATTTTGCCTTCTCCATCCCCCATTCCCCCAACCCTATGTGGAAAAAATCATTTGCCTTACTGCAGAAAATGGGCAAATCTCTGATGCTGCCCGTGTCCGTCTTGCCGATCGCCGGATTGCTCCTGGGTTTAGGCAGCGCCAAATTTAGTAAGCCCGAGACCTTCTTCTGGATGCCGGACTTCCTGGCGCAGATTATGAAGCAGTCCGGCGATGCTATCTTTAGCAACTTGCCCCTAATTTTTGCCGTTTCAGTGGCAATCGGCTTTACCGGCAATGATGGCGTTTCGGCACTGGCGGCAACAGTCGGTTTTGCCGTCTTTGTAGCGGCTCTGGGAGCGGCGTCAACCACGCTATGGGGCGTGAAGCCCGAAGCGTTGGATACTGTGATGGGCATTCCTTCCCTCAACACGGGCGTGTTTGGCGGGCTGATCATGGGCTGCGTGGCCGCCTTTTTGTTTAACAAGTACTTCCGCATTCAGCTGCCGCAGTATCTCGGCTTCTTTGCAGGCAAACGCTTTGTGCCGATTATCACGTCGCTGGCTGCGATCGCCATTGCCCTGCTGATGAGTGTGATCTGGCCGCCCATCGGCAATGCCATTAAAACTGCGGCTAATGCGGCGGCTTCCGGCGGCAATGTTGCCTATACCGCTGCGCTGTATGGGGTGGTAGAGCGATCGCTGTTGCCCTTCGGACTGCATCACATTTGGAATGTGCCCTTCTTCTTTGAAATTGGTTCCTTCACCGATGCGGCCGGTAAAGTGGTGCATGGCGACATTAACCGCTTTTTTGCCGGAGACAAAACGGCCGGAATTTTAGGTGGAGCCTA
>DATNOY010001114.1:0-3622 GCA_036703495.1 Coleofasciculaceae cyanobacterium | reverse complement strand
CAACTTTTTGGAATTGTAAAGCAAGCGATGGGAACGGAATTTTGAAGAGGGTGGCGATTTGCTGGACGATCGCCATCCATCCCGCTCCAACAAACTCCAGCAAACTCCAGCAAAAATAAGAGGCAGGATGCCGGTCACAACACCGTTCATCCTGCCTCATTTTTTAAAGAACCAAAGATTAGAGCTACAAACCTTAGTTTCTTACCAGCCATTTCTGACCATTGAGCCGCTGCACGGTATACAGCAACAGCAGATCGAGATTCACTTTGCGCTCGTCAATCATGAACGACTCCAGCGTACTGGGCTGAGCGCCATTATCGGCATAGCAGAAAAACTTAGGTGCCTGAATATCTTCTTTGGAGAAGATAATGTGAAATTGGCGTCTACCGCCCTGCCACTGTCCAATCACCTGCCAGCAGGGGGCATCATCCATTTGAGGGATGGGCAGCTTGCTCTGCTCAAACTTGAGATTTAGATCTGAAATGCCAATTTTGCCCAACGTTTGGGCTAAAGCAGGCAAATAATCCTGAGTCACAAACTCATTGAATGGCTTATCTTCCAGTGCCGGAGCTTTTTCTTTTTTGGGTGCTTTGGCAGGCTTTTCCCCATCGGCAACTTTAGGGGCTGTGGCTTCAGCAACAGGTTCAGGAGTCTGAGGTGTCGTTTCGTCTGACATGGCTTAACCTACTCGCAGTCTGGACGCTTATTTTCAAGTCAACAGTTTCTAAGAATCGTGGATTCAATCAAATCTAGAGGTGGGGTGCGGGTAAAGCTCCCAAACCCCCATTCCATTAAAATCCGCAATTCTCGGTGAACTGCTATATCGCTTCTATATCAACAGTTTAACCCAACGGTTGTCCCCAGAATCTCTGGGTTACGGGATCAACCGCCTGCTACTGCCGGTACAATGCTGACTTCATCCCCTTCTTGAAGGGCAGTGTTTTTGCCATCCAAAAACCGGATGTCTTCGCTATTGACATAGAAATTGATGAACCGACGGAGTTCGCCCTGATCATCGCAGAGGCGAGCTTTGATACCTGGAAAATCTTGATCGAGGGAGTCCAGCAAATCTGTGATGCTAGCGCCATTACATTCGATCGCCGCTTGATCACGAGTAAATTTTTGCAGGGGAGTAGGAATCAGAACTTTGACAGCCATAGGTAAAAGAATTGGGAATGAAGGGAATGGATGTTTAATGCTGCAGAGGAGTGAGGACTGCCAGCAGTTTGGATTACACCGAAACTTGCTGCCACTCTAAACGCTCCAACGTCCGGGAGCGCTCTAGCGCCCGTTCAAAGCTATCCAGCTTGGGTTCAATCGTGAACGGTTCGCCCACATAGCCTTGAACCGCTTCTTGCGTTTTCAAGCCATTGCCGGTGATGTAGACCACCGTTGTTTCATCGGGGTTAATTTTTCCAGCTTCTACCAGCTTCTTGAGCACCGCGATCGTTGTGCCGCCCGCCGTTTCAGTAAAGATGCCTTCGGTTTCGGCCAGGAGCTTGATGCCTTCAATGATCTCCTGGTCATTTACTGACTCAATGTTGCCATTGGTTTTCCGGGCAATGTCTAGCGCATAAACCCCATCGGCTGGGTTGCCAATGGCAATAGACTTAGCGATGGTGCTGGGTTTGACTGGCGTAATGAAATCGCGACCTTGCTCAAAAGCTTGAGCGATCGGCGAGCAACCTTCTGCCTGAGCTCCGCTAAAGCGAACCGGCTTTTCATCCACCAAACCCACATTGATGAATTCTTGGAAGCCTTTGTAGATCTTGGTAAAGAGAGAGCCAGATGCCAGAGGAGCCACAATGTGATCTGGCAATTGCCAGCCTAGCTGTTCTGCTACTTCGTAGCCCAGGGTCTTAGAGCCTTCGGAATAGTAAGGACGCAGGTTGATGTTGACAAAGCCCCAGCCATGGGTGTTGGCCACTTCCGAACAGAGGCGATTCACCTGATCGTAGTTACCATGCACAGCCATCACAGTCGGGCTGTAGATTAGCGTGCCCAGAACTTTTCCAGCTTCTAGATCAGACGGGATGAAAACACAGCAATCCAATCCGGCATGAGCGGCGATCGCAGCCGTAGAGTTAGCCAAATTTCCGGTGCTGGCGCAAGATACCGTCGTGAAGCCTAGTTCACGGGCACGGGTCAGGGCTACAGATACTACCCGATCTTTGAAGCTGAGGGTGGGCATGTTCACCGCATCATTTTTGATAAACAACCGCTTGATGCCTAAGCGACGGGCCAAGCGATTGGCTTGCAAAAGCGGGGTCATGCCAGTGCCCACATCAATGGGATTTTCGGAGGCAACGGGGAGGAAGGAACGATAGCGCCAGATGGAGTTGGGCCCAGCTTGAATGCTTTGCCGAGTTACCGTACGGCGCAATTGAGCATAGTCGTAGGCAACTTCTAGAGGACCAAAGCAGTTTTCACAAACATGAATAGCTTTTGCTTCGTACTCAGTTCCACATTCTTTGCACTTCAATCCAGTGAAAGTGGCAGCAGCAGAACGGGAGCCGGTGAGAGTAGTCGTTTCGATCGCCTGGGTCATAATTCGTCCTTACCTAGAAATCACGCTCAACAGTGTCAACGCCGCAGCTTTTAGCTTCGCTCAGGCTGCGGAGCAACTCCTCGCCTGATGTGAATGGATAGTAACACGCGGGCAAAACCGGGTCAACAATACCCGACTTTTTTAGTCGGGATTAACTTTTTGCTGTCATTCTTCAGGAAGTTCGCCTGTAACCTGCACTTCGCGATCGAAACCTGGGTTTACCGAGAATCGCAGCAAATTTGACTAAGTAGATAGCCATCACTAAACATAAAACCTTAAAACCTTGTGCCGTTCGCGACGCGAGCGGCACAGGGTTTTAGATCTGGTTTTTAATTAGGCACTTACAACTTTTAACTACAACCTGGAAAATCGCTAGATCCAGTCTGCTGGAGCCCCCATCCATGCCCATCTGCTAGAAGAACTACGCTAGAAAAACTATGGCTGGCGAGCGCCACCTCTCTCCAAAATCGTCCCCGTCAGACAGGCGCTAGCCAAGTTCGTGCCTGCTAAGTTCGTGCCTTCTAGCTCGGCGCATAAAAGATTAGCCCCTGTCAGGTTAGCGCCCGCCAAATTGGCCCCGCGCAAGTCAGCTTCCTCTAAATTCGCTTCACTCAAGATCACCCCTTGTAGATCGGCCTGCGATAGATTGGCACCTGCCAGATTGGCTCCATTCAAGTTGGCTCCCCGCAAATCGACGCCCCGCAAATCAACGCCTTGCAGATTCACGCCCATCAGGTTAGCCCCGCTGAGAAATGCCCCTGCCAGGGTTGTGTGAGCCAGCCGAGACTGCATCAGGTTGGCTCCCCGCAAATTAGCGCCGCGCAGATCAGCCTCGGTTAGATCAGCCTGCATTAAATTGGCACCCGTCAAATTAGCCCGCAAGTCAGCCCCTTTGAGCTGACAACCCAACAGACTGGCCCCCTCTAGATTGGCTCCATTCAAATTGGCGGACTGCAGCATTGCCCCATTCAGGATGGCACCAGCTAGGTTGGTGCGGCTGAGATTGCAGTGCGATAAATCTTCGTCTTCTAGATTTGCACCTGCCAAATGCTTGAGCTTACCGTCCCGAACTGC
>DATNOY010001113.1:0-3534 GCA_036703495.1 Coleofasciculaceae cyanobacterium | reverse complement strand
TGCCAATCGCCAGCTTATCCATGCTGGAAGCGGCTGCACTTAGCAGGCGGGCCATGCGGTTGCGATTGTGAAAGTGCTGATCTACGATGACTTCGGGAATGATGCCTAAGCCTGTCGTCATATCTACAAGCGACCGATTGGGCGACTCGCCACTACCGCCCCCGGCGATCATCTGTTGTCCCATGACGGCTGCTCCGGCACTGGTACCCGCCAAAGTGATTTCGCCCAACTGGGCCCGCATGCGCACGCATTCCATGATGGGTGTGTCAGACAATAGTCCGCAGAGCCGCAACTGATCGCCGCCTGTCATAAAAACGCCGGTGCAATCTTCTACGAAAGTCCCCCAGTCTGGATTGGAGCCATGCTCGCGTTCGCGAATGTCTACAATTTCGATCGCCTTCGCGCCCATTTCCTGAAAGATGGTCAGGTAGCGACCGCCTGTGGCCGCAGGTTCGCGAGAGGCAGACGGAATAATAGCAATACGGGCGTCTGTCCCGCCAGAGCGCTGGAAAAAAGTCTGTAAGATGAGCCGTCCATGAATTTTGTCTTCGGCTCCGCCAATAACCATGACGGCTGTTTTTGTGGGCTGAGGCATCCTTGGCTGAAGGAATTTAGGATCTAGTTGCAGCATCATATCGCTTCTAGGCACAAAGTGAGTTAAACGCTCCAGTAGCCGACCGAAGGAGATGCCATACATATTCATTGATGTGCCTAATCAAAGTTAAAACGCTCTGGCTGTGATCTCCGGCTTCCAGAGACAATATTTTACCCTTCCTGACCTCAGTTTTTCGGAAAATGAAAATGTGGCTATGGTCAATTTAATCAGAAACAGATGATTCTGAAGCGATCGCCGAACCCTATGACACACATTTCACTCGGTATCCTCACTTCATGTCAAGTTTTGGGCAGGAGTTGAGTCCAAAAAGCACGTGATTTAGAGAATATCGGTTTAGAAATCCCAACACTGTGTCGAGGCTTACTGTGTTAATCATGACTATGTTAATCCTGATTCAACAACTATGGAGATCGCATAGAACGGGATCGTTATAGAAGGGGATCGTATAAAAGCGATCGCCTGCCTCTACCTAATCGCCTGTTAACTATAAGAATTAATTCTTGGCTTAGAATTAATCCTAAGGATTGTAAATTGAATGAAATGGAAGCTTTGTCCCCCGTCAGGGCAAGCCTGCCTGCCCATCATCGATGGCTGCAATCCTTGATCCTCAGTCGTTCTAGAAAATTGCTTTTAGCATCATGCTGACTCAGCACTCCCCCCGTCCTGAACCCGTTTGGCTAACCGTGGCTCGGTTGCTACGCTGGGACAAACCCGCCGGACGGCTGATCTTAATGCTGCCTGCACTCTGGGCAGTGGTGCTGGCTAGTCGGGGAACGCCGCCTTTGCCACTGATTGGTATCATCGTCCTGGGAACCTTGGCCACCAGTGCCGCCGGCTGTGTTGTCAATGATCTCTGGGATCGCGATATTGATCCACAGGTGAGCCGCACCCGCAATCGACCGCTGGCCTCTCGTGCCCTGTCGGTAAAAACAGGACTGGTGGTGGCAGTGGTTTCCTTTGTCTGTGCCTGGGGACTGGCTTCCTATCTTAATTTTTTGAGCTTCTGGCTCTGCGTCGCGGCCCTTCCTTTCATCATTTTCTACCCGTTAGCCAAGCGAGTGTTTCCGATCCCGCAGTTGGTACTGTCGATCGCCTGGGGCTTTGGCGTGTTGATTAGCTGGAGTGCAGTCACAGCAAGTTTGGAACTGCCAACCTGGCTGCTTTGGGGAGCAACCGTGCTGTGGACGCTAGGGTTTGACACGGTCTACGCTATGGCCGACCGAGAAGATGACGAGCGGATTGGTGTCAAATCTAGCGCCCGTTTTTTTGGGCGGTATGCGGCTGATGCGGTGGGTGTTTTCTTTGCGGGTACCGCCCTGCTGATGGCAGGTGTGGGTCAAGTCATGGCGTTGAACCTATGGTTCTGGCTGTCGCTGTCGCTGGCTGTCGCTGGCTGGGTTTGGCATTATCGGCGGCTGCGTCCGCGTGCGCCTAAGCCTAGCGTTTACGGTCAGGTTTTCCGACAAAATGTTTGGCTGGGCTTTGTCCTGCTGGCGGGCATGATTCTGGGCAGTTAGGGAACGAGCCTAGCAAGAGGGTGGATCACAGTTATTTTTGAGAAGCCGCGCTAAGCGCGGCTTCTCAAAAATAACCCACATTGAATCAAGCGCAAAGCGCTGTAAAAGCGGGGGTGCAGAATTTGCACCCCCGCTTTTAGCATTGGGCTAAGTTTTGCCTCTACCGCTTAGGCTGCATCCACCATCTGGAGTTCGCGAGTGGCGATCGCTTCTCGCATTTCTAACTTCAGGACAGAGAACTGATTCCGCAGCAGATTGAGGTCAATTTCGATTTCGGCATGGCGGTCTTGAGCAGTGAGCAGGTTGGTGAGCGCTCGCTGGTAGTCTGGCGATCGCATTAGTTCAATGCGTCTGGCTTTGCGCTGAGCATCATTGCGTAACTCGGGATCAAAAGCAATTTGAGCGTCTACTTCAGCCGTTAGGCGATTTACGACTTCTTGTAGCCTACGGACATGCTGTTCTTCGCGCAGGAGGGATCGCTGTTGCTGAGCGATCGCATTGGGGTAGTCAATTAGTCTCATAGTTTCAAAATAGGGGTAGAGAAAAGGCGTAAGTCATGGAGTGAAGCCAGGATCAGGCAGCCATTGCGGTTTCCAGGGTTTTGGCAGCGGTTGGATGCGGTAGGGGCTGGAGGCGCTGCATCTGCAGCTCGAAGGCCCGGCGGTTAAACGCATAGGCGCGATCGCCCTCGACGGTATGAAACAGAGCGTCATCCACTAACTCTTCAATCGAAAGTTCTAACCAGTGGGTCAGGGCTTGCTGCAAATCTTCAACGCAGTAGCATTCGCCAGTTTCTTGAGCAAAGCGAGCCTGCAGCGCGATCGCCGTTTGATTCAAGGCTGTTTGGATGGCTTCGATATCCATAAAAGGCGGCATGGAAAGGTCAGAGGATGGAGGCATAGTGGAAACCTGGGAGCTGAAGTCTGTGCATCTCTGAAAAAAGCATTCGATAGCAAAACACAGCCGATGATTGGAGACTGGGCTTTCTAGAATCAGGGTCTGCTTAGCAGGAATTTGAGTAGTACAGCTGGCTGAATTTATCCGAATTTTTATACTACTATTGTATCGAGTTAACACGTTTTTGTCAGGTTTTTAGCGCTTTAGAAGGGTGCGGTTATCCAGCTTAAAAAGTGTACTATTACGACCTCAATTTGCTCCGCAAAAAGCGTGTTACCATGATGCCGAATCCTAGACTGCAAACTTGCTATGCCTTTACTCAATCCCAGACAAAAATCCCAGGGAGGAACCTTTACTCAAGTTGACCATGAGCCTCTCTCAAAACAGGTGATTGGCGTCCGCTTACCTGAATCTGTTTATCAGGTCGTCTGTCATTTGCCAAATCGTGCCGAGTGGTTGCGCCGAGTCATTACCGCAGCAGCCCAGCAAGAATTGATGTCTGAC
>DATNOY010001112.1:0-7218 GCA_036703495.1 Coleofasciculaceae cyanobacterium | reverse complement strand
GGTCATTGTCGGACAAATTCTTTACTCTTCGGTGGCCGACCATCTCAAGGAGTTTGCCACGCTGAAGGCAATGGGCGTTCCCGATCGCGTTGTCTACAGCATCATCATCCAGCAGGCGCTACTAATGTCAATTCTGGGCTACGCCCCTAGTTTGGCGCTTTGTATGGCGCTAGGAGCCTGGACGTTTGCGACTCAGGGCATCACGATTTTGATCACCCCAATTGCCGCCACCGGGATTCTGGGGATTACGATTTTCATGTGTGTGGGTTCGGCTCTATTTGCCATCCAAAAGGTGACTCGGGTCGATCCAGCAATTGTGTTCAAATCTTGATTTACTGGATTAATCTGTCGTTAAACCCTTATGAAGATATGACAATCAGACCTTCACCTTCCCCCTACCACAATGCAATAATTTGTATATAACGTTAAAAACTGTTAATGCGTTCGTAAATCTTGCAATCTGCACCGAAGAGTTTTAATGTGTCCAATCCTACTTCGGTACCGCTGATATAGAAAATGCAGCTTACTCAGACCCATCCTCATTCAACCTGTTGCTTCCAGACATAGAAAACAGATATTGCAGAAACAAATCACAATTTTGTCTAGTCACAGTCTCTGTAATTCGAAGTCCTAGTTTTTAGGAATTTAAAGCTGAATCTCTGAAGCTGCTTTAATCGCTGTTTTGCCTCCCTACACTTCACACTCCATCTAGTTCATCCCCATTTGTCGAATTTTAACCATGACTGCTACTCCAATTAACTTTCAAATCAACCTAGTAGAGGCAACCGCAAAGGCAACGGGTCAGGGAACTGAAGCGGCGATTGAACCTTTTAAGGCAGACGCACGGGCAATTATGGCACGCGGCGTGGAGATGGTATTCCAAAGTGGTTCCCAGCGGTTTCATGCGCTCAAAGATATTAATTTGGATGTCTATCGGGGGGATATTCAACTGTTAATGGGTCCGTCTGGATCGGGGAAAACAACACTGCTCTCTATCTTGGGTGGCATTCTCACGCCTTCGTCCGGAACGGTTAGTCTACTGGGACAAGACATTACCCGCATGAGCCGCAACCAGCTAGCCAAATTTCGCCTTAAAAATATTGGTTTTATCTTTCAAGAATTCAACTTATTCCCGGCTCTGACTGCCGTAGAAAACGTTGAAATTGCATTGAATGTTAAAGGCATTAAAGGCAAAACGGCCCGTCGTGAAGCGATGAATTTGCTAGATCAGGTGGGCCTTGCCGATCGCGCGAGCCAATATCCGCGTGACCTGTCTGGTGGACAGAAGCAGCGGGTGGCGATCGCCCGAGCCCTAGCTGGCAATCCTCAAATCATCATGGCAGACGAACCGACTGCTGCCTTGGATTCTCAGAGTGGTCATGCGGTCATTTCGCTGTTGCGTAAGCTGGCTAAAGAAGGCAACCGCACGGTATTGATGGTGACGCATGATCCTCGCATTATTGATGTCGCCGATCGCGTCACCTATTTGGAGGATGGCATGTTACAAAACTCTGCTTCTATTGATCATCCGCTATCTGCTTAGATCAGCTGCAGCAGTTCAGCTTTAGTTAAGCCTAAAAAAAGAGCGGGAATCCCGCTCTTTTTTTAGGCTCGTTTCAAGGCATCCCGTAAGGTTGCCTCTACCGATCGCGGCTGCCAGCCCAGTTCCTTACGGGCTTTGGCGGCATCAATTCGCACACAGCGATCGTAAATATAATGCACCCGTTCGCGGCTAATAGGCGGCTGCCAGGAAAACCAGCGACCGACTACATCCAACACGTTGCCAGCCAACCGTACCAGCGTCTCGGGCACTTCCTTAGGGGCAGGAATCCCCGCCTCCTGACTCAAAAACTCGAACATCTCGCGAGTAGACAGTTCCCCTGAAGAAATAATGTAGTGAGCGCCCGCCGGAGCTTTTTCGGCAGCCAGCAGCATAGCAGCCACCAAATCATCGACATGGACGATGCCTGTGATGCGGTCACCCCCTGCCCATACTTTCAATCTACCCTGCAAAAATGCGTCCACTGCCGGGCCAAAATGAGGATCATCCGCTCCAAAGATACCGGATGGCATGACGCTAACGACGGGCAATCCGGCGGCAGCATATTGATCGACCAGCTGCTGGGCCAGATACTTGGTGCGATCGTAAGCTGAAGAAAAATCCTTTTGGGTACGTTGAAAGGTTTCATCCACTACGCTGCCCTGAGTATCGCCATAGATGCCAATGGTACTGCAATAGACTAACTTGGGAACGCCTGCAGCCTTAGCGGCTTCTAGAACCGCCCGAGTTCCTTCTACGTTGATTTGCGCCATTTTATCGGCATCAACTAATCCCAGTTCTACGTAGGCAGCCGTATGAAAGACAGTATCAACACCCTGCATCGCAGCTTTTAGTCCAGTGCTATCGGTAATGTCACCATAGGCTAACTCAACGGGACAACCCTTTAATCGAGACAAATCGCTGGTTTTGCGCACCCAGCCCACTACAGTATCGCCCCGCTGAGAGAGTGCTTTAACTAAATGTGAGCCTGTAAACCCGTTTGCTCCTGTCACCAGTGTTTTCATGTTCTTCACTCAATGCTTATGCAGGAATGCTTGTGTAGGAATTTGTACAAGAATGCTTGTACAGGAATGCTTGTACAGGCATATCTGTGCAGGTATCTTAGCCAGAGCTAAACCAGAGACTTTTCGTAAATCCGGTAAGTCTTGTAAATCCGGCCTCCCGCTGCTTCAACGACCTTCCGAGAAGGCATATTGTCTTCATAGACATATCCCAGCTCCGATCGCTTGTAAGGTTTGCCTTTTTGAATTCCGCCCTGCATGCCCAGATAGACCAACCCCAAAGGAACCATTTTGCGACGAAACTCTGGCAATGAACAAATGACCAACACTCGCCCCTGGTCAATCTGCCGGCGAAACCAGAGAAACTTGAGGATGCCGAGCCAATTCAATTTGCCATTCACCTGCTTTAGGGGAATGTTGTAATCAGGCAAACTCATGAAGAAGCCCACCATTTCACCGTTGTATTCAGCGATCGGAAAAACATCGGGGTCAACCAAAGTTTGCAAGTCTTTAGCCTCTTCCATGAATTCCTCTAGAGTGCGAGGCGTAGAGCTATAGTTATTGGCAAACATTTTGGTAAACAGGTGATACATCGTCGTCACATCCTGGGTGAAGGCTTCTCCTTTGATGTGAATAGGACGGAACGTGACACCGGATTTGCAAGCAATTCGGTAGCCTTTTTCAAACTCACTGGGCAACCCTGCCTCCAAAGGCAGGATGTAGGAGTAAGCATCTTTAGCTTTCACCCAACCTGCCTGCTCAACAAATTGGGGATAGTAAGGAGGGTTATAAGGCATCATCACCATCGGCGGTGAGTCAAAGCCATCTACCAGAAATAAGCAGTTATTGTGGGTTGAGAGGTCGATGGGCCCTCGCACCATCGTCATTCCTTGATCTCGCAACCACTGAGATGCCGCTTGCAATAAAGCCTGGGCAACCGCAAAATCATTGACGCACTCAAAGTAGCCAAACAGCCCAACTGCCTGTCCCTCCCGTTCAATCAGGCGATCGTTAACGGCTGCCACAATTCGCCCGATCGCTTCATTGCTGCTCGCAGCCACCGCAATAAATTGCTGCAATCTGCCGTACTGAAAAAATGGGTTTTGGGGTTGAAATTGTTTGGCAATGCTGCTCCGCAAAGGGGGCACCCAGTTTGGATCATTGGCGTAAACTTTAGCGGGAACATTTAAAAACTGCTCAGCCTCGGCTGGAGTAGTCACAGCGCGAACCTGAACAGTGGAGATTAAGCTAGATTCGATCATGTTTACCCTGATCTGATATGCAACCAGAGCACCATTTTAGGCGAAAGCGCTAGTAGGTCAAAGCAATCGGCTAGCGAGAGTAGCTGTAGCGTCTGACTATTTTCTCTAAGGCTGCTTCCAGTTCAGCAGAGGCGGTTCGAAAGTCTTGGCGATCGCGAAACTGATCCAACCGGCACAGAACATCGCCCTGATTGAACAGCATCACTGTTGGCAGCGTCGTTAGCTTATAGGTGCTGACAAGTTTCAGGCTATCATCTGCGTTAATGCTAATCAGCTGGAGCTGTCCTTCCCAATTAGACTGAAGTTCCGTCAGCATGGGGTTTACCAAACGGCATAGCCCACACCAAGGTGCCCAAAAGCTCACCAACACAGGCGTGGGTGATTCTAAAACTTCTTGTCTAAATGCCGCTTGAGTAATGGATCGTGTCATTAAAACCTCTGACTAGTTTGAAATTTACTAAAGTTTCGATTTATAAGGCTTGGGATCATGCTACCAGCCTACGTTGCCCGTTGCTTGAATAAACAGCGGATGAGCCCACCAAAATAACAGCACAAAAGCCGTCACACCCAAATAGGCTGGGCGAACAAACTCTTGCCACTTCAACGTTTGGTGCCCTTGGAGAACGGCCAAAAACGGTATCACAGACGTTCGTGATTTCAAGGATTCAAAGGATTCGCCATAGCGGGCTTGCAAACGCCGATCGCCATGCCATACCGCAAACAGATGGTGCAGAACCAGCCCTAACGACGTCACCAGCATGAAGCTTGTCCCGACCCAGAGAAGATGAGCTATGCACCAAATCACCTGCCCTACCATCTGGGGATGCCGAGTAATGCGGATGATCCCTGTTTCAAACAGATGGACCTGGGGTCGCTGAATAGCAGCCACTTCCAACAAATTAAAGGTTGCCGGATAGAGAAAAATGAATGAGATAGCAGAAAGTATCCACACTAAAGGCTCTATACCTGCTACGCCTTGCAAATTCCAGAGGTGCAATCCGTCATAGCGATGGTTAATAAAGTAAATAACCAGGACAATGGCAAACGGCAAACTCACTAAAGCAAAAAAAACTCGATATAACCGGGCACCAACCAGTTTTTCGCCTCGCAAACGCAGGGCTGCCAAACCGCTATGGGCGATCGCGAAGCCTAGTAAAAGCCCGAACATAACAAAATGGCTATCGGTCAGCCAACTGTAAGGCATAAACTCGCGTTTTCCCACCAATAAAATTAAGCTATATTCAAACCCTTGACTTGGACTTTAGACGATCTGGACTCAAGTGTAAATAGGGTAAAACTAGTTTGGGATCAACGTTTAGAGATAAATCTGGCAATTGCTTCAGTAAAATTTCTGGGGATCACAGTTCATTAGAAGTAGTCAAACGTTTGCAGTTGCGGTACTTGACCTTTAGGGACTACAATCATAGACTGTGCCAAATTGAAAAATTACCCTAAGCTCATGCCTAAGCTGAAAACTCGCAAAGCGGCTGCTAAGCGCTTTCAAAAAAGCGGTACTGGCAAGCTCATGCGCCGGAAGGCGTTCAAAAATCACCTGTTGCAGCATAAATCTACGACCCGGAAACGGGGCCTCAGTAGACTTGCTGTGGTGAATGAGCGCGATGCTGAAAACGTCCAGCTGATGCTTCCCTACCTCTAAATCCACAGCTTGTAAATTCATAGCTTGGATTTAGCCTGGGTTGAGGAAGTCACTCAAGGGATCGGGTTTTGTCCGCCACCTGATACCTGAAGAACACGATTAAGCGCAATTACATTAGACAAGGAACTTTCCTATGACACGTGTGAAGCGCGGCAATGTTGCTCGAAAACGCCGCAAAAAAATTCTTAAGCTGGCTAAAGGATTCCGGGGATCGCATTCTCGGTTATTCCGTACCGCCAATCAGCAGGTGATGAAAGCCCTGCGCAATGCCTATCGCGATCGCCGCAAGCGCAAGCGCGATTTTCGCCGCCTCTGGATCACCCGGATCAATGCTGCTGCTCGTCAGCATGGCATCAGCTACAGCAAATTGATGGGGGGTCTGAAGAGAGCCAATATTGAAATCAATCGGAAGATGCTGGCCCAGATGGCAGTCCTCGATCCGGCAGGTTTCAGCAAAGTTGTTGAGATTGCCAGCAGAGCTTAGAGCCAACGGCAGACTCCATTAAGCCATGCTGAACGAAGCAAAGGATAAAGGATCATCTCGAGCGATCGCGGAAGATCGGGACTCTGTATTCAGAGCTAGAGTCGGCACGGCGAAATTTTTATTTCATAGGCTCCTCAAACTTTCCGGTTGTAGGCTTTCAGGGCTAGCAACCGGTTTTTCACTATTAGCTGCAATCCTAGTAGTTGCAGTCCCGCAAGCCGGGCAAGCCGCAGAACTTCAAGAGATTCTTAAGCGAGGTTATTTGGTCGTCGGGGTAAAAGATCACCTGCGACCTTTGGCGTTTCGGGATGGGCAAGGTCAACTGGAGGGCTTTGAAATTGATTTGGCGCATTACCTGGCTGCAGAACTGCTGGGAAATCCTGCAGCCGTGGTCCTGAAGCCGCTCAGCAATGTAGAGCGCTTGCCTGCAGTGCTCAACGACGACGTTGATTTGGCCATCGCACAAGTCACGGCTACCGTCTCGCGGGCTCGCATTGTCAACTTCAGTACTCCCTACTACCTGGACGGAGCTGCTTTTGTGACCCGCAATCCTGCCATACAGGAGCTACAAGATTTACAGCAGCAGCGCATCGCTGTGTTGAACGGCTCCGATACCATTGCCGTGGTGCGATCGCTGCTGCCCCAAGTCTCTTTAGTCGGCGTGGATTCTTACGATGCCGCCAAAACTGCTCTAGAAAACGGGCAGGCGACTGCATTTGCGGCAGATGCCAGCGTATTGACCGGATGGGCCCAAGAAGACTCCCAGTACCACGTTTTACCTCATTTGATCACGGCTGATCCGTTGGCAGTTGCCATGCCCAGAGGGTTGCAGTACGACGAATTAAGGCGACGAGTCAACCAGGCGATCGATCGCTGGAGAACAGATGGAAGATTACGGCAACAGGTTTTGCGCTGGGGCTTGCCAGAGACTGGGGTTCCCTCCCCGGTGGCAAGCCCCAATTCCCCAAGCTAGCGGCTACATGCCCATAATTTCGTAACCGGCATCGACATAGAGAATTTGTCCTGTAATCCCGCTGGACAGGTCGCTACATAAGAAGGCGGCCGTGTTGCCCACTTCTACCTGAGTAACGGTACGGTGTAGCGGTGCAACTTTTTCCACATGATGAATTGCGTCAAGAATGCCACCTATGGCCGAGGAAGCCAGGGTGCGGATCGGCCCGGCTGAGATGCCATTGACTCGGATGTTTTGGGCACCCATTTCAGCAGCCAGATAGCGTACGTTCATTTCTAAA
>DATNOY010001111.1:0-2134 GCA_036703495.1 Coleofasciculaceae cyanobacterium | reverse complement strand
ATAAACATCAAATACTAGTGTTCTGTTAAGAATTTTTTGTGGGGTCTTCCACCCCACAAAAAATTCTTAAATTTGGTTTTAAGGATGGGTTATCCGACACTTAAAAAATCACAGACCACTAGGCTTAGGTTGTATATTCGGCATTAATTTTGACGTAATCATAGCTGAGGTCGCAACCCCAGGCCATCCCCGTACCTGCACCACTGCCGACGCTAACCGAAACCAGTACCGTATCTGCTTTTAGATATTCACCAGCCGCAGCCTGCTTAATATAAGCACTCGCCGCCGCCCGATCAAATGGCAAAGGCTGCCCCTGTTCCATTAGCAAAAAATCGCCTAGCTGCACGCGGAGTTGCTCTTGCTCAAACGGCACCCCTGCCCGTCCAGCAGCAGCAGCAATTCTGCCCCAGTTGGGATCGCGCCCAAACACAGCCGACTTAAATAAGGCAGATCCGGCGATCGTTCGGGCAATTTGTCGGGCCGCTTCGTCGTCTACCGCACCCGATACCTGCACTTCAATTAAGCAAGTCGCCCCTTCGCCATCCCGTGCGATCGCCTTGGCTAAATGCATACACACTTCAGTCAGCACCGCTTCTAGCTTGTCCGCCTCAGCCCCCGGCTCTGTGATCGCAGGCGTGCGAGACTGACCGTTGGCCAAAGCAATCAGCGAATCGTTGGTGCTGGTATCTCCATCTACCGTGATTTGGTTAAAGCTCTTATTGGCAGCCCGGCTGACCATTTGCTGCCACAAATGCGGAGAAATCGCCGCATCGCAAGTGACAAAAGCCAGCATGGTAGCCATATTGGGATGGATCATCCCTGACCCTTTGCAGATGCCGCCAATCCGCACAGGGCGACCGTCTAACGTGGTTTCCAGCGCGATCGATTTGGTCACCAAATCAGTGGTGACAATGGCTCTTGCCGCCTGATCCGAGCCTTCTGCCGAGAGCGCAGCCACGGCTTGAGGAATGCCGCTCCGCATTCCCTCCATTTTGATCCGCTGTCCAATCACGCCGGTAGAGGCCACCAGCACTGCATCGGACGAGATACCCAGAACTTGGGCCACTAGCTGAGCGCTTTCCACAGCATCTATCCAGCCTTGGGCCCCGGTCGCTGCATTGGCCTGTCCTGCATTACAAAGAATGGCGCGAGCTGAGGATTTTGCCTGAAGCTGTTGACGACAATAGTCTACGCAAGCAGCTCGTACTTGACTCGTCGTAAAAACCCCCGCAGCGATCGCGTCCACATCTGACACAATCAAGGCCAAATCGGGTGCGCCCGACGGCTTCAGACCGGCAGTAACTCCTGCCGCTTTGTATCCTTTAGGAGCAGTAACGCCCCCTGGAATCTCGTGCCATTCCGACATAGTGGTTGCCTCTATTCTTCAACTTTGACTGACAGGATTTTGTCACCTTTGCGGATAGCCCGGATTACATCCACATCTGCTGTTTTGCCAAATGCAGCATACTGCCCATCTAGAAAAGACGTGGCGTCCAACGTTAGGAAAAATTGGCTAGTTGCGCTATTTGGATCATTGGTACGAGCCATGGAGATAACGCCTGCCGTATCATGCTTGACGATGGGCTTTTGACCCGGACTGAGGGTTTTGCCAACGGTCGGTTCTGCGGCTCCTTCTGCCCAGATCTCTAACGGAATCGTTTTATCAGACCCGCCGGTACCATTGCCTCTAGGATCCCCCCCTTGAATCACAAACCCTGGCTCAACCCGGTGAAAGGTCAGCCCATTGTAGAAATTGCTTTTAGAAAGATCGACAAAGTTTTGCACGGTGATCGGAGCCTTTTCGTCGTCTAGCTCCAGATGAATGGTGCCTTTGTCTGTTTCCATCGTTGCGCGAATCATAATCACTCCTGGATGTTCTAATAATTAATCGGGAAGCGATCGCTAACTGCCAGTTCTGCAATCAGCCTGAGACCCTATTGCTCTGCGCTCCCAATAGCCCATTGCCCTGATCTGACTAACGTGAAGCCTAGTTTACGCCAATCTCGTGCCCTCAGACCGACAACTTGTCTAAAATCCCCTGACACAGTAAGCTCAAGCAAAAGTTAACAAAATCTGGATAACATACCGTGACGACGAAGGAAAATTCAGTCGAGGTCGGCAAGTTGACCTGGTT
>DATNOY010001110.1:0-16637 GCA_036703495.1 Coleofasciculaceae cyanobacterium | reverse complement strand
TGGTTTCGCAGAGGGTATAAATTGAGGTTTCGGTCAGGTGGATCTCCAACATGCCGGCCTCAATTTTGGCTAGATCCAAAATGTCGTTAATTAAATCGAGTAAGTGGTTGCCGCTTTCTTGAATGGTGACTAGAAACTGCCGCTGTTTTTGGGTAAGCGAACCAAACATTTCTTCCTGCATTACCTCCGACAACCCCAGAATAGAGTTCAGCGGTGTTCGGAGTTCGTGGCTCATATTAGAAAGAAATTCATCTTTGAGCCGAGTGGCGTGAGCCAGTTCGGCGTTGGCGCGGGCAAGTCGCTCGTTGGTTTGGTAGAGCTGCTCTTCAGCCGCTTTGCGATCGCTAATATCTATCCATGAGCCAATTCGCTCTAGCGGCACACCCGCTTCATCCCTCACGAGTCTAGTTTGGTCATAGAGCCAGCGATAGCTGCCGTTTTTGTGGCGCAACCGATACTCACAGGCCGCATAGCCTTGTTGCAGCAAGGCTGCTCCGCTGGCCGTAAAGAGAGAAACATCGCCAGGATGAATGACACTCAGCCAGAAATTGGGTTCTAAACACTCTTGCGATGCGTAGCCCAAACTCACGGTAATGTTGGTGCTAATAAAAGTCAGCGTTGGATTGTCGCAAGGTGTAGCGGAATAAATAATTGCCGGACTGGAGGACAGCAAATGGTGTAAGCGCTCTTGAGCCAGAAACAGCTGCTCTTGAACAATCAGCAACCGGCGTTCGGCTTGCTTGCGATCGGCAATATCCAGAACAAACCCTACTTCGGCATCGTCCTGCCCCTCTTCGAGCATGGCAATGCCAATCAGAACTGGTGTTTTGGTCCCGTCTTTGCGAACAAATTCTGTTTCATAGACCGAAGAAACTCGGTACTGCTCCAGTTCCTGGGTCAGCTGCTGATTCAGTGCAGCAGGCTCTGATGGGGACAGAGTCCCCCAGTGAACTTGCCTTTGGGCTAAGTCCTGGCGACTGTAGCCCAGATTGTTGAGGAAGGCATCGTTGGCTTCGGTGATCAATCCTGCTGCATTGGAGAAGAAAATGCCCATCATATTGGAGTCAATAATCCGGCGCAGGCGGGCTTCACTACGTCGTAAAGCCGCTTCACTGCGCTTGCGCTCGGTGATATTTTCGGTCATACCGATGGTGTAGCGTGGATGCCCGTGAGCATCACGAATTAGGGCGACGGTCAAATTACACCAGATGATCTGCCCATCCTTGCAGATGAATCGCTTTTCCATTTGAAAGCGAGCAATGGTTCCGGCAACCAGCTGCTGAATGTAGTCGAGATTGACGGACATATCGTCGGGGTAGGTAATATCAGCGATCGTCGAGTTGACGATCTCGGCTGCTCCATACCCGAACTGTCTGATGTGAGCGGGGTTGCACTGAATAAACCGCTGTGTTTCAACGTTGGCGATACCAATGGCGATCGGCGAATTTTCAAAAATTGCTCGGAACCGGGACTCACTGGCTCGCAGATCCGCTTCGGCTTGCTTGAGGGCAGTGATATGTCGCGCGACGATTAACACCGTTTTGACAGAGCCATCAGTATCCAATTCGGGAACACATCGAGCTTCATCCACCTGTTTACCCAGGGCCAGATCGATTTCATATTCCATCATCTGCTCTGTTCCCGTAGCAAACACCTGCTGAACAACCTGGGTCCAGTAGGCAGCCAGGGGGGCTGGGAAACCCATCTCGGCGGGGGTTTTGCCAATAAACTGGGTGGTGGCGATCCCTGTCTCCTGCGCTAGCTTAGGGTTGACATAAAGATAGCGAATCTGGCGATCGAAGCGAATGACAGTATCGGGAGAATGTTCTACCAGCGTCCGAAACTCTTGCTCACGCTGACGTAGGGCTTCCTCTGTGGCTCGTTTGCGGGTAATGTCTCGAAAGACTGCCATGCCGCCTGCAATTTGGCCTGCTTTGTCATAGAAGGGACAAATGGTGATGTCTAGGAGCAGCTCTTTCTCTAGTTCCGGATGATGGATGTAGATCTCGACATTATCTGCTGTTTCTCCTCGTATGGCCCGGTTCAGGGGGAACTGGTCAGGCGGACAGGGTGTGAGGCGATCGCTCAGATACATGCTGCACTGCTTCATCCAGTTAGCCGGAGAGATTGCAGAGGCGCTGATCCCTAGAATCCGACGAGCTGCCGGGTTAAACACCAGAAACTGTCCGTCTGAGTTGACGGCCATCAACCCGTCTCCCATGCTGTTGAGGATGGTTTGCAGGAGATGGGTTTGGTTTTGCAGCTCAACCTGAAACTGTACGAGTTCTTGGGTGCGTTCGGCGACTCTCGCTTCCAGATCTTGGTTTAAACGGTGTAGCGCGGCGATCGCCCGTTTTCGCTCGAGTTCTGCGGCAGCCCGAGAGGCAAAGATGCGAAGCAGCGCTTCTGAGCGGGCGACTTCCGTCACGGGTTTAGTATCCAAGATACAAATTGTGCCAATCGAGCGGCCCTCATTGTTTTTCAAGGCCACCCCCAAGTAGCTTTCTGCCTCCAACTGGGTTAACACTTCGCTGTTGGGGAAGATGTCTTGTAGCTGGTTGGGACAAATAAATACACCTTGCTCCAGGGTTCGACCACAGGGTAAGGGTAGCCTTAGATCAAAGTCAGGGTTGGGGTTGATCTGGTCGTTTGACCAGAAAGCCAAAGCTCGTAGGGTTTGATCGTCTACTAGCTCGGTCACTACGGCATGACGCACTCCTAGAGCTGATACTAGACTTTGCACCAGTCTGGGAAAAAAATCGGCTCCTGTGGCGGAGGCGGTACCCTGCAGAATGCTTTCTAGCGCGGCTTCAATCCGTTTACGAGCCGTGATGTTGACGCCAATGCCCAGCACGCCATACTCTTCGCGATTGGGCAATTGGATCGGCTGCTTCTGCCACTGCAACCATTCAATGTCATGATGGCAACTTTCAATTTTCTCTTCGGGGATAAAGAGCGGTTGCTGATGGCGGATCACCCATTGGTTCTGGTTGAGGAAAAGGTTGACAACGGTGGGATCTAAATAGAAATCTGCAACGGTTTTGCCAATTAAATTTTCAATCGTGGTGTCATAAAACTCAGCCATTGCCTTGTTTGCCAGCAGATAGCGACCCTCCCAATCTTTGACAAAAATTAGGTTGGGGTTCGTGTCAATCACCATGTGCAGAAACGCCTGCTGCTGTTTCAGTTGAGTTTCAACCCGTTTGCGATCGCTAATTTCTGTGGCGACGCCGTCCCAAATCACATCGCCATTCGGCTGTTGCTCGGGCTGTGCCGAAATCTCTATCCACTTGAGGCGGCCGTCCGGGGTAATAATCCGATGTTCAATGTGCCAAGGTTCCAGGCTTTGCGTCTGGGCTGCCAGAGAGGATTGGATTAGGGGCAGGTCATCTGGGTGGAACGTTCCACAGAGAGTCTCAGGGTTGTGGATGACTGCATCCGGCTCCACTTCGTAGATATCTTGAACTCTGGGACTAACGTAGGTGAATCGATGGCTGCCATCAGGATGCCGGACATAGCGATAGATCATGCCTGGCACATTTTCTGCCAGTCGGCTTAGGATAGCTTCGCTCTCTGCCAAGGCCATTTCAGTTTGCTTGCGATCGGTAATATCGATCAGCAATCCGCGCACTTCGACTACTTCCCCGGCTGCATTGCGCAAACCCCGGCTTCTATCCATGACCCAGCGCAGATTGCCATCAGGCTGCACTATCCGATATTCCACATCAATATTTTGATTGATGGACAGGTAATGAAAAGTGGTTTGCTCGACCCGTGCCCAATCGTCAGGATGCACTCGCTCCTGCCAGAGTTGATAGCTGGGATGTGACTCTCCAGGTTGATACCCCATCAACCGTTCGGTATTTTCATCCCAGATCACTTCGCCAGTCGCAACGTGCCAAATCCAGCTGCCAATGTTGCTGTAGTCTAGGGCCAACTGCATTCGGGCTTGATTCAGCCGCGTCTGCTCAATCCGGTTGCCTTGGGCTGAGGGCAGCGGTACCTGCGCGGCCGCTTCTCGCAGCACATAGAGAGCGGGGTGTGCCTCTTGTTCAGCGCTGAGGGCTGCAGTTACCTCTAGCCAAAGCGATCGATCGCCCAATTGCACGTAATGTGGCTCTGCTACAACCGTTGGGGAGGTTGGCAGGAGTGATTTGAGAGGTAAAACCTGGTTTAAAGGTTGATGGAGCAAAGTACTGTGAGGGCAATCTACCAGGCGGTCGAAGGCTGAATTACACCATTCGATTTGCCCCTGGGCATCTGTCCGGACAATGGCCTCATCCACTTGGGCTAAAGCAAATTCCATTCTGCTAAGGCTGAGTTGAAGCTGTTGGATCAGCCCGGAGGAGTCATTGGAATCAGGCGTGGTAGAAGAGTCAGACATATCAACCAACCAGAAGAATATTAGAGAAGGAATGCTTAATCTCAGTGCTCCCAAAATTAGACCGTTAATTTCTGCGTGAAACTGATAGGAGTGCTACGGACATAAATACTGGTACTGATATAGATGCTGTTAGAACGGTTACTCGTCGGTACGGCGTTTAGTTAACCGCGTTGGTTCAAGGGTCAATTAATGGTTAGTTTAAGTGTCTAGTGAATCTAGTCCATCTGGAAGCGCCTAACGGCAGTGTTTTACATTACTCAACTTTGCACTAGATTCAGGAAGTTTAGGATGGGCTGACATAAGCGATACCTGCTCTAAACTAGAAAAGTTTGGGTTAAGACTGGAGTCAGTACCGAACGCGAACCGTTTGCATTCCTTAGGAGCGTTGTGATAGCCAAGTTACTGCCAGTTCTCATCAGCACCTGCCTGCTGCTCTTGAGTGCGATCGGGCTGTTTTTAAGTTTATGGATCATTATCCCTGCACCCACATTTACCTTACTGCCGTTGGGGGTGGGTGCACCAGAGGTGAGTCCCTGGCTGTTTGTACTAAATGCAATTGCGGTTCTGTTGATCCTCTTTAGCCATCATAAGGGCTGGATTTATTCGTTGGCGATTGCCGGTAGCGTTATGGGGCTAGTGCTGAGTGCTTATCCCCTCAGCCAAGTGGCGGCGGCTAATCAAAAGGCTAGCAGCGCCATGTATCAAACCTTAGGCATTGATTATGTCTCGAAGATTCCAGTTGAGTTGCAAGCTCAACTGCGCCCCCAGCCGTTTGTCCTAGCGGATGTGTTTCGAGGGATTCCTACGGGTGAGGTGCGGCAACAGTCAGGCATTCAGTTTGCTCAGCCCGATGGTGTACCGCTGTTTCTGGAAGTTTATCAGCCGCCGCTCTTGGGAACTCAGCCGGGTCGGCATCCAACGCTGGTAACAATTTACGGTGGGGCTTGGCAAACCGGCAATCCGGCGGTGAATGGCGAGTTTAATCGCTATATGGCAGCTCGTGGCTACACAGTTATAGCGATCGACTATCGCCATGCGCCCAAATATCCCTTTCCGGCCCAAATTGCAGATGTGCGATCGGCATTGAACTACATCCGGGAGCATGCAGAGGCGTTAGAGGTGAATCTTGAGCGTATGGTGTTGATGGGGCGATCGGCCGGTGCACAATTGGCTATGCTGGCAGCCTATGCCCCCAACGCGCCTCGTCTGCGAGCCGTGGTCAATTACTATGGCCCTGTTAATCTGACGCTGGGCTATAACCAACCGCCTGACCCAGACCCGATCAACAGTCGCGCTATTTTGCAGGCTTTTCTGGGCGGCACTCCTCAACAAAAACCAGACCTGTATCGGGCTGCCTCGCCCTATACCTATGCAACGGGCAAACAGCCCCCCACGCTGCTAATTTATGGTGGACGGGAACATGTGGTACAGGCAAAATTTGGGCGGGCTTTGAGCGATCGCCTCAAAGCAGCCGGGAATCAAACTGTTTTTATTGAGCTGCCCTGGTCAGAGCATGCCTTTGATAGCATCTTTAACGGCGTTGGCAACCAGCTGGCCTTGTACTATACCGAGCGATTTGTGGCGTGGGCCATGCAGGCGGGGCGATAGAGCGGTAGGCTATTCGACAGGCGATCGATTGTGCGGGGGAGGACAGCCTCATGCGAAAACTGTATTTCTTGGTTCCGGGAACGGGCGGCAAGTTTGCCTGCGGCGGCTTATGGGCTGAACTGAAAACGCTTGATCTAGCCCAACAGATTTGCTCAGCTGAGGTTGTTACCTATCGCCAGCGGGAACAAAAGGTGCTGTTTTTGGATGACCTCCTGCAGCAGCTCAGCGCCCAGAATGTCAGTCCATCGGCAATTTTTGTGATCAGTTGGGGGTTTGACGTCGCCAAACTGGCTGCCAGGCTGAAGCGGCAGCATGTGATTTACCATGCTCACAGTGCTGGGTATGGATTCAGTTTGCCTTCTCATATCCCTATCATCACGGTGAGCCGTAGTACATTGGGCTACTGGGGACAAAAAGCACCTCACTCGCTGATTTATTATTTGCCCAACCAAATTTCTGATGAGTTTGCTAATCACAACCGCGATCGCGATATTGATGTGCTGGTGCAGGCCCGCAAATCTTCGACCTACCTCTTGCAAGACCTGATTCCCGCTTTGCAGCAGCAGTGTCGGGTAGAAGTGGTGCAATCCTATGTTGAAGATCTGCCCGGTTTGTTTAACCGGGCCAAAGTGTATCTGTATGACTCGGCGGAGTATTGGGCCCAGCAGGGCGTCAGCGAAGGATTTGGTTTGCAGCCGTTGGAGGCGATCGCCTGCGGCTGTCAGGTGTTTTCTAGCGTTAACGGCGGCTTGTCAGATTATCTAGATCCGGGGTTTAACAGTCATAAAATTGCCTGCTATTCCCAAGAATATGATGTGCAGCGAATTTTGAAGACGCTGAGTGCTGCGCCGGTGGTTTTACCTCCTGACTACTTGGCAGAACATCGGAGAGAGGCGATCGTTAAACGGTTAGCAACCATTTTGGATGACATCAATCACTTCTTTGATCATCAACAAAGTCATGGTGCAACGATTCCACCCCTCACTTCCACCCGACTGATGCAGCTGAATGCCCAGCGAGTCTGGGGCAAGCTGAAGAAAAAGCTGTTCCGATAGATATGGCGCTTAGGTATGGCGCTTCCCGCCCGACTGGAACCAGATTGTTTTGAAAGCATTATTTTGAAAGCCTCGCGGAGCGAAGCTTTCAAAATAATCTGGCTTTAACCAAGTGCACACCGCTCTAGTTCAAACCGCTCTAGTTCAAGAAGAGGCTTGGAGTTGCTGCCGCAATTGGGCGATCGCCTCTACATAATCTGGAATGTCCTCGCCGCCGATGCGACACGCTTCTCGATCGACAGCTAGCAAATCTTCGCCCCAAAAAACTTTGCCCAGCGCCACAGACTCACCCCGATCAGGCTTCCAGTCTCGGCTCACCAATTTGCGATCGCCATCCACCACGGCTCCATCAAACAAATGCCCGATCGTAAAATAAACGTCTTGCAACACCAGCGGCACCGAAGGGCGATGCAACTGTCCGCGAGAATTGGCGCTTCTGGCTTTGTAGCGCGTGCGGGGAAATAGCCCATAGAGATTTTTGAGAGAGGCAGACACCAGCGGTGCATCTTTCAGGTAGGTACGCTTGAACGCAGAGACGCTAATCCGACAATCGACTGTTTCTAGAAGCGCCGGAGCCAGCATGGAGGGAAAGCGAATTGGATGGGGCGATCGGTTAGGGTATTCCTTCAGCGGCAAGGTATCGGCATCTAGTACCTGCATTCCCTGGTCTAAGAGGGGATACAGCCCGTTTCGTCCGGCAATCTGTGCGAGGGATACAGCTGAACAGACCCCCTCCACAATCAAGATTTCTGCCTGAGGGCTGGCTTGCCGCAGTCCGTTTAGGACGGCTTGCAACACAGCCATACTGACCGTCACAGGTGGACTAACCGGATAGCCCAAATTCGGCTTCACCAAAATTCGTTGAGCTTGGTGTGCTGCCTGCGGCGGCTGATAAACAAACTGGGCAGTATCGCTGACTTGAACGGCAGGCTGAGAGAGGACAGACATGATAGCTCAGGAGGATGAAACACGGTGCTTTGTCATCCTCGCTTATTTGGAGGCGAAGTCGCTACAGATGAAGAACGAATGCAAAAAGCGGTGTAGGGTTGACCAACACCGCTCATCCAAGCCGCTATTTCATCAATTCAGACTCATCTCATCCGCTGCAGAGGTAGCACAGCTTGCCTGTTTCACAGGCTAGAAATCTCGAAGCTCGATTAGTTGCTAACCGCTTCGCCTGTCGCTACAGGAGCCGTCGCTACAGGAGCCTGAAGGTCTGCCAAGTTGAGTTTCACAACCTTGTTGCGAGCCTCAACGACTTTCGGCAACGTCAAATTCAGGATGCCGTCTTTGTATTCGGCCTGCACCTGGTCATTTTGGACAGCTACGGGCAGCGCTATGGTGCGGTGAAACTTGCCATATCGAAACTCAGATTTGTAGTATCCGTTCTCTTGATTTTGCTGCTCATAGGAGCGAACACCAGAAATCGATACTGCTTCTCGGGTTACTTCAACGTTCAAATCTTTGGTATCTATTCCAGGAACTTGGGCGCGAAGGACTAAGGTATCCCCGTTATCTTTTAACTCAATTGCAGGGGCCCAATTGGGGCGATCGCTATCGGTTTCAGTTAAATCATCAAATAGGCGATCAACTTGACGACGGAGTGTTTCCATTTCACGCCAGGGTTGCCAATAACGCACGATCATGGGGGTGTTTCCTTTTGAGTAACGCTGAGAAACTTGAATATTCATATTTCTATAGTGCCGTGTGTCTCAAGGAATGGCAGTGTGGAGAACTACCCCAAGATTGTTAGGTTTCCCGCTATCTCTTACCCCCTTATAATGAATTGCACCTGCCTACTGGGCATTTCCAAATTGAGGCATCTGCGATGGCGGAACAACCGATGATTAAGTGTCACATTCCCCAAGCTTGGCAAGCCGAGATTCAGGCGATCGCCAACCAAGCTGGGTGCAGCGCTGAGCAGATCATTTACGAAGCGATCGCTCAATATTTGGGTAAGGGCAATCAGCATAGCCATCTTGCAGCTCATAACGTAGCGGAGGAGCAGAAACGGCTAGAGCAACGGTTGGCGGACATGGAGCACCGTAGTCTTAAAGCAGATGCCGCCTTAATGCAAGTTATGACCTTGTCTACGCGAGTGGCGGCTTTAGAGCAGGCGCAACTTCTGCAGCGGATTAAGACTGAAGTGCCAACTGTAGGGGTTGAAGACGTAGGAGTTGAAGAAGATGCGGAAGATGAACCCGATGAAATTCTGACTAGTTTCCTGGAGTCTGATGATTTTCAGGAACGAGCCAGCCAATCTGTTTCACTTCCCAGGGTTTTAAAGCACCAATCCCTACCGCTGACCTATGAAGATTTTGAAGATGAAGCAGATGAAATTTTGTATGACTTTATTGAACCTTGAGGGGTCGCAAACCCTGGGGGTTGGAGAGGAAATGAGGAGTGCGGTTCGTCTGGATCTAAATCTAGTCTGGATCTAAATCCAAAGGGTGAAGTGAAACATCCTGCTCGTTGGCAGTATGGAAGATGAATCGTTGATCCCAAGAGCTAACGCACCTTTACAGCGGATATAATTGCCCCTGCACTCCAGTCCTAGATTTGATTGAATCCACAATCCTGAGCACGATATCGAGAGGGAACTATGGCATACGGCTGTGAGTTGGGCGATGGACAACAGCTTTACCTGGACAATGCAGGCATGCAGACGATGGTCACCCTGTCCAGCAGCAGTGCCGGACAACAGCAGCAGAGTAGCCACACCTTGCCAACGGGAGCCTGGACTGCTGCCCCAGAGGTTTTTCGTCAGGCAACTGGGGTGGTGGTGAAGCTGCACACTGCTTCAGGAGAACGCTTTGTTCACATTCAAGCCAGTGGCATTAGTATGCTGAGTCAATCGCCTGCCTTGAGTGATGCCCAACCGCTGCCAGTGCAGCCCACGCAGATCCCCTCTCCTGTTCTGCCGATGCAGCCCATGGAACCGATGCAGCCTATGGAACCTCTGAAAATGGGAGATATGCAGATGAGCATGAACCCTATGTCTATGCGAATGGGCAATATGTCTTTGCAAATGGGTACGCCTGCCCCCGCAACCCGCCGCTTCTGTAGCCAATGTGGAGCGTCAACCCAGGCTGGCGATCGCTTTTGCTCTAGCTGCGGTCATCAGTTGACCTCGTGATTGCGCGCCTTCGTGATGATGCATTCATATCTAGTAGACCTCGGCTTCAATCCAGCGACCGTTTGGAGGGTGAGCGAGGTGCTCAATTTCCGCCATCCTGTCCTAGTCGATCTAGGAGTCAATCTAGCTAGATAAAATGAGTACGATAAAAGCGGGTCTCCTCGTTGATTGGGAAGAGATCAGTTAATCTAAGGGTGAACTCCTGTGATTAACCCTGACGATCGCTTACTTACTTGCTGAACTTAGACGGACTAAATTTTATGAATCCCGATAGCCTCATCCAACTTGCTCAAAAAAGTTTGCGGGTGACTCTGGGCGCAACGGCTGCCCTAGTTGAAACCATGCAAGATTCACAGCAAAGAGAAGCCAACCTTGCCAAGCTCAAAACAGAACTCAGCCAGTTGGCAGAAGAGTGGGAAGTGAAGGGAGAATCTGCAGAGCGGGAAGCCCGTAGTTTTGTTGATTCTTTAATCAACCAAGCCTCCAGCGGGGTTAGCCAACCCACCCCTCCTAGCACAGTTTCTACGATTGCTAGCTCTGTGCCTCCCGCTGATGTGCAGCAAGATTTACAAGAGCTGACGGAACAAATTTCTGCTCTACGCACTGAATTAGAAAAGCTACGAGCGCAAGACTCATAGCTTCTCATAGCATTTATAAGGGTTAGAGCAGAGGTCACCCGGATGACCCATCAGCGCCATTACTCAGGGGGAGTAATGGCAATCCGCCTGGAAGTCCAATGTTGGGATTTCGGCGGATTTTTATTGTTAATCGTTTTCCCAATCTTCGCGGCCTAGGAGATCCCCAATCCGATCTCTCAACAAATAATCGTTGGTTTCCAAGACGCCTTCGACGCAAGACCATTCTCGAGCCGGAATGTACTGGCAAAGAACATAGATAGGCTGTTGACGGCTGACCACCCCTTTCTGCACCAGTTGACGCGCTTCATCTTTAATGAGATTCATCGAATACTGAATGGCTTGAATCATGACTCACCCTCTGTGTGCTGAACTATTTGATTTGAATATTTGTGGAAATTAAAGATCTGCCCTGAGGCGGATTTAAAATCTTGTTAGGGGGCTTTCTTTGTAATCGACTATACTGAACGATTTCTATTTTTGCGCTTGTAACCCTCTGATTATATGAATAAACATTACAAAAGTCACGAAACTTTGACAAGATAGTGTCTATTTATGGCTGGAATAAAAATCAACCCTGAGGCATGTGGCGGCTGTAAGGCTTATATGATGATGATCAATTAAACTTCTTCCCAAGGGGGAATATTGCCAGTTCCGGAGTCAGTGCCGGATAAGAATTGATTTCTGGTTAGCCTGAGTATACGACTCACGTCAGGGCGCTGGAGGGATGATCAAAGCTCCAATTTAAGCCTAAAGCTCTTTCCCTCACAGGGATTGATAGGAAAAACACTCTTTAGTGTTTCTTAAGTTTTCTTAAACCCCGCTTAACCTTTTTGGCTAAAGTTAGGGTCTGCAGTGAGGGTCTGCCAAAGCGGTTAAAGGTGCGATTGCTTTGCCTTGAGCAATTCGCTGTTGAGCCAGTTCTGCTGCCAAATCAATGGCAGATTGCATGCTGGTAGCCTGGGCAACTCCCTGCCCGGCGATATCGAATGCTGTGCCGTGATCTGGAGAAGTGCGAACAAAGGGGAGTCCAATGGTGGTATTTACAGCGCGATCGAACGCCATCAGCTTGACTGGAATTAACCCTTGATCATGGTAAAGCGCCAAATAGGCGTCATGGGCAGTGCCGCTGCCGTTGCCGTACCAAGCTTGCCCCGGAGCTACCCACAGGGTGTCGGGTGGCACGGGCCCAACCAAATGAACCTGGGGCAAGCGATCGCGGATCTCTCGTAGCCAGGGAATCAGCCAATCTTGTTCTTCTTGCCCAAGCTGCCCCTGCTCGCCACTGTGAGGGTTGAGTCCAGCTATGGCAATGCGGGGTTGCTCAATGCCAAAGTCTTGGTGTAAGCACTCGACCAATAGCGTCAGTTTGCGGGTCAGCAAGTCAGGGTTTAGTGTATCTGCGACTTGCCGCAGCGGAATATGGGTGGTAGCCAGCAGGGTGCGTAGCGTCCAGTGGGTATGGGGGGATCGCGCCACAAATAGCATGCCGTAGCGATGGCTGCCTGATCGCTCTGCCAGTAGCTCTGTTTGCCCCGGATAAAGATGACCTGCGGCCTTCCAGGCAGACTTGGCAATGGGCGCAGTAACGATCGCCTGAACCTGACCCGACAACGCTTGCGCGATCGCTTGCTCCAAAAATTGAAAGCTAGCCGCTCCTGCAGCCGCATTTTCTCGACCCGGACTGATCTGCTGCAACAGGGAATCTGCGAGCGGTACGTCCACAATCGAAAAATCTTCTGGATTCGCTACGGCTCCGCATCCTACCTGCTGAGAGAGAGCATCGTAAGCATGTCGCAGCAGCCAGTGGTTGCCAATCAGCGTGATGTCACACCGTTGCACTAAGTCTCGATCGCTCAAGGCCTTTAGCGTTACCTCAGCGCCAATGCCAGCTGGATCCCCTAAAGCGATCGCGATTTTAGGCCGCTGCACTGGGGCTGAATCGGCTGAGAGGAAGGGTTGCATAAAGCTAAAATTGCGCCATTGCAGGCATGATTGAGTGGAACAAGAGAGTGAACCAGCGCTGGAACAAGAGCAGGCGTAGATCATGCAGCTCAGCCTTTCCAGCCCACTTTTTTGATCCTAAACTGCTTTACAATACCTTGCATGGGTCTATTGTTGTTTGACTGCTTTGGTCGGAGAGGCTTACTCATCTCCTACAGGCAGCAGGCAGCTTGGCCTGAATCAGTCCTTAAAATTTGGAGCAATTGACGCAATGGGCGAAATTTTTACAGCAGCTATCCTATCTTCGTCTCTCATTCTGGTGGGACTCAGCATCGGCTTTCTCATGCTCAAAATTCAAGGGGCTGAAGAGTAGAGCTTGCTTCTGTGAAGTGCAGCAGCAGAGTGCAATCTAAAGCTGAGCGATCTGATTTATTAAAGCTTTATTTGAAATCAAAGCTTTCAACGAGGGTTCTACCTACGACTTCGCCTCCATGTCAATGAGCTGGGGTGTATCGGGCAAGACCCAACACACCCCAAGTTCGCCGGTTTGACCTAAGATTTTTAACTTTCTGGTTCATCCAAATGTTCAGCCACTTCTCGGTAGAGATTGGCAACATGGCTATCTTTCAAGTAATAGAACACGTTGCGCCCCTGCTTACGGTAGCTGACGAGCCGCATGGAGCGGAGGGCGCGCAGTTGATGCGATACGGCTGATTCCGTCATCTTCACTAGGGCTGCCAGATCGCAAACACAAAGTTCTTGCTTGGCCAAGGCCGACAAAATGCGCAGGCGGTTGGCATCCCCCAGCAAGCTAAAAAACTCTGCCATGCGCTGCGCTTTTTCAGTGCTGAGAATTTCTCGATGCAGTTGGCGAACGTGATCTAAATCAACCGGATGATGAATTTCGCAGTTGAGTTCCGGATCGGGCGTGGTGAAAGCAGAAGCCATGGCACAGGATCAAACAATGGGAATTAAGCTGAGATCAACGTTTTAGACGATGCCTCGGAATGCCTCCAGAGTAGCAGTTTTCTGGAGGACATGCTGTTTACAGCAGGCAGTTTGCGGCAGCCTGTTTGCGGCAGATTGAGAGCGGCAGATTGAGAAGGGCGAATGTTTGCCGCAGATTGAAAGCAACAGATTGAGAGGGGCGATCGCCTGTTCTCAGGCTTGCGCTAAACTCAGCTCCCTCTGCATCTATCCTCATTTTCGGTTCACCCAGTAGACTTCAATTCTGATCAGGCTATAAACTTCTTAATAGATTGCATTGATAAGCTCGATTTGCTTTCAGCCGCTCAAAGACAGACAAAGTTTGGATCTGGACATGAGGTTTACCCAAGCGGGTCACTTTCAATGTATCTTGAACATTAAGGAAGTTTAACAATTCTTTACGGTATCCCTCATGAGCATATTAGTTGTCGGTGCCACTGGTACTTTGGGAAGGCAGGTCGTTCGCCGTGCCTTAGATGAGGGATACCAGGTGCGCTGTCTCGTTCGTAGCTTTCGCAAGGCAGCATTCCTGAAGGAATGGGGCGCAGAACTGGTTCAAGGTCATCTTTGCGATCCTGAGAGTTTGCCACCTGCCCTAGAAGGCGTCACTGCTGTGATTGATGCTGCCACCGCTCGCCCAACTGACTCCTCCATTCGGAAGGTGGACTGGGAAGGCAAGGTGTCTCTGATCCAGGCGGCCAAAGCTGCAGGGGTCGATCGCTTCATCTTTTTCTCGATCTTAGATTGTGAGAAATATCCGCATGTGCCTTTGATGGAGATCAAGCGCTGTACCGAGCTATTTTTGGCAGAATCTGGGCTCAACTACACGGTTCTCAGGCTGTGCGGTTTTATGCAGGGTTTAATCGGGCAGTATGCTATTCCCATTTTGGAAAAGCAGGCGGTTTGGGTGATGGGAGACGGTGCGCCGATCGCCTATATGGACACTCAAGATATTGCCAAGTTTGCTGTGCAGGCGCTTAAGGTGCCCGAAACGGTGAACAAGACGTTTCCGGTGGTGGGTTCACGGGCGTGGGGTGCCTATGAAATCATTCGGCTCTGTGAGCGGTTGTCGGGACGGGAGGCCAAAACTTCTCGAATGCCGCTAGGGTTGATGCGGGCCGTACAAAAAACCGCTCGCTTTTTCCAGTGGACCTGGAATGTGGCCGATCGCCTAGCCTTTGCGGAAGTGATTGCATCTGGTGAACCGCTGACTGCTTCCATGGATGAAACCTACGCCGTCTTTGGGATTGATCCGAAGGAAACCACAACGCTAGAGAGCTACATGCAGGACTACTTCAGCCGCATTACGAAGAAGCTGAAAGAGCTGGAATATGAGCGGGAGAAAGCGAGAGAGCGTAAGAACAGAAAGCGTAGCCCCTTTAAATCCGCCACGGCTAATAAGCCGCCTACCCGTGAGTCTTAGTGCTTTTGGGCAAACGGCCGAGACGCTAGCGCCCCTGCTTCATCTCAGGGCATGGGCAACAATTAGGAAAAGACAATGGCTTTAAAGCGCTTTGCGATCGAGATGGGCATGGGAGTAGATCAGCATGGGCAAGATCCCACGGTTGCTGCTGCCCGGGCAGTACGCAATGCGATCGCCCATAACGCACTGCCCGGTATTTGGGAAGTTGCCGGGTTGGATGACCCCAACCAAATGATTGTGGAAGTCCAAATTGCTGTCCCTTATGCAGACCAGGTGCGGGAAACTGAAGTGCTGGCAGTGTTGCCGTTTGGTCGCAAGACCTTGTCTGTCACTTCAGGGGGGATGATTGTGCAAGGGCGAGCTATCCCTGTTCTAAATGACAAAAATGATGAAATGCTGGTGGCGATCGCAGCAGTGACTGTTTTTGTCGATATTGAGTAGTTGATCGAGTAGTTGATATTGAGTCAGTAGATAGCCATAATTAAACATAAAACTTTAAAACCCTGTGCCGCCCGCAGCGCGGACGGCACAGGGTTTTAGAATTGGTTTTTAATGACGCCGAGGTACTTAGTTGATATGGAGTGGTTGATATTGACTGAATGTAGGCGATGCTGCTAGCCCTCGTTAGCCTGTTGGCGTTTTATCTAGCCTGGAACCTGGGAGCCAATGACGTCGCAAATTCTATGGGGACTGCCGTAGGTTCGCGGGCCATCACGCTAAAACAGGCGCTGCTGATCGCAGGCGTTTTAGAATTGGCTGGAGCGTTACTGTTTGGGCCAAAGGTGACAGCTACGCTCGCCACTCAAATTGTTAATCCAGCGCTGGTCTCTGAACATCCTGCCGAATTTGTCATGGGCATGATCGCCGTGGTGATTGCCTGCGGCATCTGGCTCAACATTGCTACAGGGCTGAGACTGCCCGTATCCTCTTCTCATGCGGTCGTCGGGGCGATCGCCGGATTCGGCTGGCTAGCGGCAGGGACGGAAGCCGTTGCTTGGCGATCGATCGGCATCATTACCGTGAGCTGGGTGCTGACCCCTGCAATCAGTGGGGCGATCGCTGCTTTGTTTTATGTCATCCTCCAGCAGTCCATTCTGAAATCACCGGATGCGATTTACCGCTGGCAGGAAGCGGTTCCTTGGATCAGCACCGCTATGTTCGGGATTTTTGGAGTGTTGGTATTTCCCAGGGTTGCCCAGCCTGTGCAGACCTTTTTAGCCGATCAGGTGGGCTGGGTGTTGCCAGAACACGATATCAGCATTTTGATAGGAGTCATTGCCGTCATCAGCTTTACCTGGCTGAGCCTCAGTCAGCTTAAATTCGTGGGACAAGACGGGACTGCTCTAGCGCGACTCGCTCCAGCGCCCGCAGCGATCGCGCCCTCCTTAGCCGTACAACCTGCTAGCCCAGCCTTTGCATCCCCGATCGAAGCTCAACTGGTTCGGTTTCAAGTACTCAGCGCTTG
>DATNOY010001109.1:0-2528 GCA_036703495.1 Coleofasciculaceae cyanobacterium | reverse complement strand
TGAATCATGAGCACAGAAGATAGAGTTAAAGCAACCGCCGAAAACATTGAAGGCAAAGCTCAAGAGGCACTTGGAAATATTACAGGCGATCCAAAAGATCAAGCCCAAGGCAAAGCTAAGCAAGCTGATGCTAAGGCCCGCCATGGCGTTGAAGATGTGAAAGACTCAGTTAAAGACGCAATCAACTAGGATGCGAACAGCTTGCTCTTGCCCTCAGTAAGAGCATCTGCAGACTGTTAGCTTTTACTCAATAACCAACTGATTAGGGGTCTAAACGGTCTTCGTTTAGACCCCTAATTGAATTAGAGTAATTTGAAAAGTTAAATAGACATGTAGCGATCCTATTTAATTTGTGAAATGGCTGGCAAGCGGTAGGATAGCCTGCGCCCATACTACTTGTTCACAAACTATTTGAGGTTACTATATAGCATTCTTAATCGTTGATTAATCTATTTCGAGAGACAGATGGAATTGTTACTAAAAGCAGTAAATTTCCTACTGAAGGGCGATTCTGAGAGCCGGAATTTTAGGGTGTAATTAGCACATAAAGTAAATTCACGCTCTCAAGCTGCAGAACTTCAGCTTTAAAGCCCCAAAGTTTTAGAGACAAGGTTCTAGCCAAAAGGGGATCTAAATTCGATAATCGTCGGTTGCTCTGATTGATCGTAACTGGCCATTTTTCATTCGTTTATTTAGCTGGGTTCAGTTCAGCTCATGTTCATTACTACTTTATTACTGCGAGGTTATACCCATGCCCAGGCTGATAGGCAAGCAAACCAATAGTGGAGGATATATTGCTTTACTCTTGCTAGCTGCGGCAGGAACAGTGGGTGTAATGGAATATGCAGGTGCGGTAGATATATTCCCTCATATAGATATAGGCAACGGTTACGTAGGGGAAACCTCCTACAAACATCAGCATAGACAGCTTGGTGCTTTGGAAAACCGGCAAGAGAACCAACAGCCTGTAATTAATCCGCATACGACTGATCAACAGCTTATGAAACGGTTTGAGCAACCTGCAAAGGCTCAAGGTGATCCAAATCCAGTGGATCGCCAACCCTATACCCAGCCTAGCCAGCCCAGCAGTTTACCCAATGTAGATTGAGAGAGAAATTCATTAATAAATTCATTTAAGCATTCAGTATTTATAAATTGACATGAGGAGAGGTTAAAAGTGCGTAAGGGAAGCGACATTCTTGGAAAACCCGTTGTAGCTTATGAAACCGGTGAATGGATTAGCCAAGTTAAAGATCTGATTTTTGACCAAGATAGTAACCAACTGTTAGGGCTTTTGACTCGGGAAGGTGGATGGTTTAACGATGCCGAAGTGATTCCCTTTCAAAGCATACAGGCGATCGGGTCAGATGCTGTGATTGTGCCTACTGACAGTGCCTTAGTCCGAGTTAGCCAGCTGCCTGAAGTGAGACGGATTCTAGAACGCAATAATATTCTTAGGGGTACGCACATCATGACGACAGATGGGCGAAACTTAGGAAAAATGGTTGACCTATATTTTGATGAGCAGACTGGCGTCATTGAAGGATATGAAGTCTCTGGCGGTCTCTTTGCCGATGCCTACTCAGGACGTTCTTATGTCCCTGTTCCTCATACTTTAAAAATTGGTGAACATGTGGCTTTTGTGCCTTCAGAGGTAGCTGACTTGATGGAAGAGCAGGTAGGCGGCATCAAAGCGGTCATGCAAACTGCCAGCGAGAAAGTACAGTCTGTGGCTCAGACGGCAGGCGATCGCATCCAAAGGGCTGCTCAAGAGACTGGTCATCCGTTGCAAGAGACAGGACAAACTGCTAAGGTTTCGGCAGCTGTGATTAGTCCTGCAGAACAAAAAGAGCTGGCGTTGGGCAAAATATCTGACTGGACAATTGCAACTTCAGATGGCGTTGTGATTGTGACAAGAGGACAAGTTGTTACTGGTGCGATCGCAGACAACGCTGAGCGGCTGGGCCTGCTAAATGAAGTCTACCGAGCCACAGGAGGGCGGGTACGTGACTCACTAGCGTTGGAGGCAGGTCATGTAGCGGTAGGCTATGCCGTGGAGCAAGCCAAAGGACACCGGGTTCAACAGGCTGTTCGGTTGCGCAGCGGTTTGATTGTGGCAGCCCCCGGCCAAATTGTTACAGATACTGTTATCGAGCGGGCTAAGCTCTATCAGGTAGAGCCAGAACTCTTAAATGCAGTAGGACTATCAACAGGAGACGTCCTGCGCTATCGAGCCAGTACCCCTGTTATGGGGGTAGGCAATCGCTTCGATAGTGCGACTCAAACCTTTGGCACTCATCTCTCTGAGGGGACATTACAAGTGAGAGACGGGGCGCGTACCCTATGGGAACAGGTCAAACAAACCGCTACTGACTGGCAAAAACGTAGTGTTCGCACGGTAGAGGAGCAGCGAATCAAGAGCGCTTTAGGCCGCCCTGTGACTCGTGTCATCTTAGACGAGAACGACGATGTCATCTTGAATGTGGGTGAATTGATTACTCATCAGGCCATTGAAAGTGCTCGTCAAG
>DATNOY010001108.1:0-5941 GCA_036703495.1 Coleofasciculaceae cyanobacterium | reverse complement strand
GCGAGGCTTTCAAAAAATAATCTGTACTTGACTCAGTCAAAAATTGCTATAAACCAATCAAGATTGACGCATTAATAGAACTGTCCCGATAGAGATTTCAGAGCCGTTATGGACAGGTTTGACCCAGCCAAGCTGCCTGGGAAAGAAATATCTGGTTGCTACAAGATCTCCACAATTCCCTGCTGACCATCAATCCGGACTTGCTGCCCCTCGCGGAAGCGCTGCGTGGCATGGGGAATATTCATCACGGCTGGAATGCCATACTCGCGAGCCACGATCGCACCGTGAGAAAGCTGCCCGCCCACCTCTGTAATCAACCCACCGGCTCGGGCCAGCAGAGGTGCCCACCCAGAATCCGCATAGGGAATCACCAAAATCGTCTCCCGGCTGATCGTCGGCAAAGTTTGCAGGCTTTGTAGAATCACAATTCGCCCTTCTGCCAGCCCCGGACTGGCCCCAATGCCCCGCAGCTGCTGGCTTGATTTGGCAGTCGAAAATCCTTGCCCTCGGTTTAAGGCTGGCGGATCATTGCCATACACCAAGATAGGGGGCGTCAGCTGGCGATCGCGCCCTAATTGCGTTCGTCTTGTTTTGATCAGATCGGATATCGACGGATGATCGGCTAGCTGGGACTCTGCCACGAGCTGCTCAATTTCCTCAAATTTCAGGAAGAAAATATCGCCCAACTCAGACAATAACCCTGCCTCTAGCCACTGTCGTTCTAGGGCTAAAAAGCTCCAGCGGAGTTCCGCTAGCAGCTTACTGTAGACGCGGGTGACTGTTCCCTTCAAATCGAGCCGTCGCTGGACTGGGCGCGTCTTGAAAGACGGCGACTGAGGGGTTTGAGACGGTTGTCCCTCAGTAGGATGAAACAAAAATTGGCTGAACAGCGCTTGGGCGGCACTCGGATCTTCTTTCCAGGTGGGTACAGCAATATCGGTGGCCACATCGCTGAGGTAGCCATATTCCTCCAGAAAGCGATCGAACTGCTGCAACACCGTCTGACCCTCTGGCGTTTGGGCTAGGGTCGCAAATAGGGTCGCGTCTTGTGGGAGATCCGTCAGCTCAGGCAGGAGCGCTCGGGCTTGGGTGGCTAAGGCTTGCAGCGATCGCACTGAAGCGATTTCCGGTGTCTGGCTTTGATCTAGTGCCGTTTGATCTACCGAAAACAGGACAGGGCGCAGGGCGGCACTCAGAGGAGCCAGAATGCTGTAGTAGGTAGACTGTCGCAGTAGCTCCAGGATTTGGTAGATTCGCCCTAGTAGGGCAGGGGGAGCCAGGCGATCGGCCGGCTGCTGCTGCCATTCATCTAGCCGAGGCTGAAATACCGTTTGTAAATCTTGCTGAAAGTCTTTTTCTAGCCGCAATTCCCGCTGCAGCAGTCGCAATAATCCGGGTGTATTTTGCAACGTAGACTTGAGGGGCGGTTTGCTGAATTTGGCACCACGGGTTAAAAACTCCAGGCTTTCGGGCGGCAATCCCATGCGGCGAAACAGTTCGCCCAGTAGGGAGGCATTAAAGTAGGCAACTGCATGATGCAACGTTGCGGTTTCATTAAAATCCAGTCCCGCAGCGCGATCGCCCAACCCAATCCTAAACAGTTCTCCCCAAACGCCGCAGGTGAGCGGCCGGTTGATCGACCAGGTCAACGGATGGATATAGCCTGGAATCACTTCAGCCGCAATCTTGCGGGTCCAGATGGGCAGCAAGGTGGTAATTGGGCGCGCCTGCAACAGCCAGAGATGCTGGCCGTCATAGCTCCACTCAATGTCTTGCGGCACGCCATGATAGTGCTGTTCTATATAGCGAGCCAGATACGCTACCTGTTGCACGAGGCGAAGCGGCAAATCCCCTGTACCTTCCACGGTTAAGTTGAGCTGTTCAGGTAGCCGCCAGTTCAAAGCATCTGGCAAATGCTGACTCAACGTTTCGCCCGTGTGCATTTCCTCATCTCTGACCCAGACGCGGTACTGCTCAGGCGTGACCTTCCCTGAAACGACCTGGGTAGCCAGTCCTGGGAGTCCTTCCACCAGTACCGCATCGCCTTGGCGGGCGATCGGATCGCGGCTGAAGGCAACGCCCGAAAACACGCCTTGCACCTGAACTTGCACCACAACGGCCATGCTGCCTTCAGCCACGCCTTGGTCTTGGCGATAGCGGGCAGCAGTTTCTAGCTGATAGGAGGCTTGACACTGGAGGATGGCTTGTTCTAAGTCCGCCTGATTGGTGATGTTGAGAATGGAGTCATATTGTCCGGCGGCGGAAGCAGTTTCAGAGTCCTCGCCGATCGCCGATGACCTGACCACCAGCGGGATCTCGGGACTGGGATGCAACAGGTTGATCAGCGGTGCCGGATCATCGCCAGGCGGCAGCACCCAGCCAATGGGCACCGGATAGCCCCAGCGCCGCAGCTGCGATAGATTAGCGGCTTTGTTACCGACTTTAGCAGCATCTAAAGGTTTGTCTAGCGAAAGGAGGGCGCGATCGCCCCGAAAAAATCGAAACATTTTGCGAGAGCTGCTGCGGGCAGTTTCAGGAGGTAAATCGAGGTCGTCAGGCAATTTTTGATAGATCCAGGCAATCAGTAGACTCAGCAGAAAAGTCGCCCCAATGCGATCGGTTTCTCCAGGATGCCGGAGCATCGTAATCAGCGGCAGCAGTACGAGTACCCCCAACCGTCCGGATTGCCGCTCTCGCAGCAGCGTAAACCCAATGCCGCTAGTCAGCAGCACCAGCCCAGAGGTAATCCAGTCGTGGACAATGAAGCCCCAAACCACATTAGTGGTGCCTGCCCCTTTGCCCATCCAGTAGCGCCCGATCACCAGCGCGATCAGCGCGATCACTTCCCAGACAGGATCCGTCGGGAAAAAGTAGCGAGCCAGCAAAACGGCGGCAATTCCCTTAAACGCTTCTGATAAAACTGCCAGGATGCCTACCCATTGCCCCCCGTGGTAGAAGGCAGCAGAAACGCTGATGTTGCCGGTTCCCACCGTTTTCAAAGATTGTCCAGTCAAGGCTTGAGTGATCCAGGCGATGAACGGCAAGCCCCCCAGGATGGGGCAAAGGACGAAGATGAGAAGCACCCCTAAAACTTGCAATAGTGTCATGAGCAGGCGAGGCAAAAGATATGAATGATGACTAGACTCCTTCAAGTCTTGGCGGTGCGCTGTTGATGCAGATATTCAAATACGCTCTTATCCCCAATATCGTCTGGAATGGGTTGGAAGGCTTTGCGAAAAGCAAATACCAAAAATAAGATGGCCCAGACCGATAGCAGTGTCTCTGCCAGGGCAACCGGCAAAATTCCGAACAGATGCCCCAGGAGCAGCATAGGCACGATGGGGGTGATCGCTTTAGTTTCTAGGCGATTGAAACAAAAGGCTTCTTTGAAAAAGATGCCCGTTAAAGCAGCGAAGGTGAAGCCAATGCCCAGGATCGTAGTGGGATTCTGATAAACCGTTAGGGCAAAGGGTTCAGGACTGCCATGGGCAATGGCGATCGCCGCAATCGCTCCAATCACCCAGAAGGCTTGCAGCGTCCGGTGCAGCGCCACCATATAAATATGAATCATCACCAGGCTTACCCCTAGCGCTACGGTAAACAGCGTGTAGAGCGGAGTGAGCGCCTTGAGAACTGTTGGATTTCCCCCTTGTGACAGCAACAGCTCACAGCCGATCGCAAAGCTGAGTGCAGCAACCATCAAACCTGCCCGATAAATAATTACCCCACGGCGATCGCTTTGGGTAATCGTAAACTCTCCAAATTGTCCTTCGTACACTTGATTGGCGTGAGCAGCCGATTGCGGGGTCATGATCATCGTCCTCGACAGTTCAACTCCTCAAGCATATCTAAGGTTTGGGCGGTTTGGCGCTAGATCCAGCTGACTCTTTAAGTGACTCTTTAGCTAACTAAGCAACTGGCTAAGCAGCTGACTTGCCCCCAAAATTTTGGCGCAGTACATCCAGTTTGGAGCAGCGCCAATAGTCCCGGTGGGCGCAAATTAGCCCTTCAGCATTTAGCTCTAGCTCACTCCAACCTGGAATATGAATGCGGGGCTGCCATGGCAGAGGCGTTGTCCAGCTCAGCGTCCAATCGGTGCGGATGTGGCTGTCGGTGCGTTGAATATCGTGCAAGTCAAACTGAATATCGCGGAACCAGGTTTCCATGAAGCCAATCATGGTCTGATACAGACGACGCCCGCGAAACTGAACCATCGGATCTTTAAAGTACACATCTTTGGCGTAGATGCTATAAGTCTGATTTTTGGGGAATCTACTATAGTCTGATTTCAGGATGTCTAAGATATCCATAGGTTGTGGTTAAGTTATAGAGTTACATTGCCGATCGCTGATCCAAGCCGATCGCTGATCCAAAGCCTCACGAGAATTACCATGATGGACGCTGTAGCGTTGCGCTTGCATCCCCAGCAAGATTTAAAAGCCGAATTAGAGGCATTTGTGCAAGCACAGGAGCTGGAAGCCGCCTGCGTGATTACGGGGGTGGGCAGCCTGACCCAAGCTGTTTTACGATTTGCCGGACAGCCCAACGGCATTTTGCTCAAGGAAAAATTTGAGATTGTGTCGCTGACTGGGGTCATGTCCAGGCATGGCTCACATTATCATGTGTCGATCGCTGATTCCACCGGGCGCACGCTCGGTGGCCATGTGATGCCCGGCTGTCTGATCTACACCACGGCCGAGATCATCATCGGCATTTTGCCCCAGCTCAGCTTTCGGCGAGAACCGGACACCCTGACAGGATATCGAGAATTGGTGATTTATCCTAAGCCCAACGATCACCCAAAATGCTGAAATCCGCGATCGAGGGAGAGAGCCTCATCGGGGTATAGCCCCGCACTATCCTGCAGGAAAACACCCGGCTCAGCCGTAATGCGCCCCACGATCGCTGCTCCCGTGCCCAACCGTTCTACCAAGTCCCGGGCCTGTGGGTGAGGCAAACACAACACCAACTCAAAATCCTCGCCGCCATACAGGGCCCAGGCGAGCGCCTGATCTGCAGCAATCCAATCGGTCAGGCCGGTCGGCAGGGGAATCTGACGGCGATCGACCTGTGCCCCCACCTGGCTAGCTCGGCAGATTTGTAAAACGGCATCCGCCAGTCCATCGCTGCTGTCCATACCGGCCACGTTCGGTGGAAAAGGCAGGGCGTGAAGCTGCGAAATCACATCCAGCCGAGGGACGGGGCGTTGATGCGCCTGAATCAAAGTGGCGCGATCGCCTGCCTGGAGTCCTTGCCCCAGTTCTGGATGTAGCAACAGTTCTAACCCGGCCCGAGACGCCCCATGTACCCCCGTGATCACGATGGCATCTCCGGGTTGAGCCGTTGATCGGCGGATCGCTTGGTGCGGCCGGACTTGCCCCAAAGCGGTAATGTTGAGGCTGATGACGGGCGATCGACAGACATCTCCCCCCACAATCGGCGTCTGGAACGGCTGCAAACAGGCCGCCATACCCTGATAGAGGGCTTCCACTGCCGCAACGGGCACCTCTCCCGGTAGCCCCAGTGCCACCGTAATTCCCAGCGGCGTTGCGCCCATAGCCGCCAGATCCGATAAATTGGCAGCGACTGCCCGCCAGCCCGCATCATCAGCCGAAGTGGTATGGAGACCCGGAGTCGCAATTCCCAGGCTGAAATGCACCCCATCCACCAGGGTATCGCTGGTGACGGCTAGGAGATAGCCTGCGTCAACAGATAGTAGCGCGGCATCATCTCCGACAATCTCCGCTGGGCAATAGCGCTGAAGCCTTCGTAAAAGTTCCTGTTCACCGAGATCTTGAACCTGTAGCGGCTGACTCATGCTGCCTGACTCATGCTGCCTGAATGAAAGAAAAAAGGCGCGATCGCCCCAATGAACAGGGGCGTTGCACTGCAACGCCCCTGTTCTAAAGTATCGGTTTACCCAAGACCAATCGGCGATCCC
>DATNOY010001107.1:0-5270 GCA_036703495.1 Coleofasciculaceae cyanobacterium | reverse complement strand
TGCTGACGATTGTGGTCAGCATGACGGTATTTTTTGTCTGGCAAGGATTGCTGACTACGCTGACTGGTAATGCTGGATAGCTTGCTGAATAAAGGCTTGCCAGGTTGGGTTAGGTGTCCAGATCTGATCCATGGCTGCTTTTGCAATGTCTGGCTCGATCTGCTGTTGCGTCACCCGATAAAGATAGGTAAATGCCGAGACTCGCATGTTCATCGCACAGTGAACAAACACTTTCCGATCTTGATTCTCCTGCATCACCTGAAAGAAGCGATCGAGATCTTCTAAGGTTGGATTTTCCCAAATCACCGGGATGTGAATATATGCAATTCCTTGATTGGCTACAATTTCGTCCTCATTGGCGATCGCATTGGTAGAGGTCGGTAATGCCAAGTTGATGATTATCTCATACCCTGCCTCCTTAATTGCAGCAAACTGATCGGCGGTAGGTTGACCGGCTGTCGCTAGCGAGTCGGTGATTTGAATGAAATTATAAATTTCGGTCAGGGGCGTGGTAGACATGGGTTGGGGATGAACGCACTGGAGGCATCTTAGGCGATGGCGATCGCGGCAGACAAGATACAGTTACAGGCAATTTTTCAGTATCAGTTTTTTAATATCGGTTTTTTAATATCAGTTTTTTAATAGAGTGTAAGGACGACACAACCTGAACCAATGGAAGATAAACAATCTGCTGTCTCAAACTACGATTCAACTACGGCACAAAACACTACCTACTTGAGTTTGCAGTATGAGCCTCAAATACCGATGGAAGGATGGGGAACCCCCCAGTCGTGACGAAGCGGCAGTCAGTGAGCAACTATTAGATGAAAGCCAATTTGATAGTGAGCATGACCATCAAGTTGCTGAAGATACAGCCAGGAAGCATTTGAATGTTCCTACCCGTGTTCCAGATGACGATCGCCCAGTTTTGCCCCAGGGCGACGCTGCTGACGACGATTCCTCTACACAGGCAGATATAAACAAGCCATAAATCGCTAATGCCCGTATCGCACTTCTGTCTATATTGCACTTTGCGCTCAAACAAAAATAGGTTATTTCCTGAAAAGCGCGCGGAGCAGACCTTTCAGGAAATAACCTTCACAGGATAGCAGTCGTAGGGTGGGCATTGCCCACCCCTAGAAATACAGCCTCAACTATTGCCAAATTAATCAACGGGATATACGACTCACCTACCTGAACAACTGTTAAAAGCCGTTCTTAGAAGTTTCCAATAACTCCAAAATGCGCTGGAGCGGAATCTTTAGCCACTCTGGACGGTGATTCATTTCGTAATCCAGCTCATACACAGCCTTTTCTAGCAGGTAAGCATTCAGCAAGACTTGCAGCTCTGGATGAGTAGTAGGTAGGAAAGCAGCGTTATCTGCAGTCGCCAGGTATTGCTTTAAGAAGACGAGACTGATCCAGCAATAGAAGAACTGGGCCCATTGCTCCATCAGCGGCAGGTTTTCCGGACGCAGTAAACCGCTCTCGCCTTCCCGTTGCAATGCGACTTGGCAAGCATAGTAGAACGATTGCAGCATCCCGGCAACATCGCGCAGGGGCGATCGCTTCATGCGGCGTTCGCTTAAAGACCGGTTGGGTTCACCTTCAAAGTCAATGATGACAAAATCTTTGCCGGTATATAGCACTTCTTCTAAATGATAGTTACCATGACAGCGGGTACGCATCGCGGTAATGGGCTGATCCAAAACTAGCTTGAATCGGCCCAGCAGCATTTCTCGCTGGTTCAGCACCATCCGAGCCTCGGTCTGTAGCTCCGGTGGCAAATCGCGTAAGCGCTGCTTCAGGCGCAGCAGGGTTTGCCCGGATTGGTTTCGCATGTACTGGTAGATCGATCGCTGATAGAACGAAGAAAATTCCTCAGGGGCAAAGCTAGGATCGACCGTGTCTGAAGCAAGAGCCAGGTGTAGTTCAGCGGTACGTTGTCCTAAAAGCTCAATTGAGCTGAGGAATGCTCCCATGATCTCGTAAGCCATGGGGGGAATTTCGGCACTTAGGGCAGACACCAATTGAGAAGGGGGAATGGTAATCTCATCGATATCGATGGCTTTGGTCATCACCTGCTCAAAGCTGTCGCGCAGGCTATCCAGCATAAACGACCAGGCATCTCGTGTGTCCGGAATATATTTTTGCAAGACAGCGATCGTCATCGCTTCTGCCCCCTTGCGACGATATTCCAAAAATCCGGCAACAGGGGCTACATGATCTGCCAGAGGAGAATCGGCATGGCTGGCAAGTTTAGTCAGGAAACTACCGACTTCTAGATCAGAGTTGATGCACTCCTCCACCCGGCGGAACAGCTTCAGGAAAAAGCGATCGCCATAGGTGGTCAGCATGTTGCTATGTTCATCCCGCAGGAGATGCGGCTCCAGCGAAACAGGCTGTTGGGTCGCCAACGTTCCCGCAGGTTGGGCAATTGCGGGTTTATGCGAAGGGGTAGATGCAGACAAGTCTTCTCCCCATAGCTTCTGGAAGACGTCAGTTTGGGTTGCAGTAAGTTCGCCCACCGTGCCTTTGTACCGTAGTTTATGAGTGATGGCCTCTAACGGAATTGCCAGAAACTCCTTGTCGCTGACCGCATCAAACAAAACTCCTACGTTGTTTGTCCCTTGCAGATAGGCGATAGCAGAATCCCTATAAGCTTCGCTAGTGCTAGGATCTACGCCTTCAGCATAAGCGAGCGGCAGCACAAAGGTATCGGGAATGCCTTCGGTGTAATCTACCCTGACCAACACAATGTCATAGGCATTAGGAATGCTAGGGCTGGACTCTTCTTTGGTTCCTTTGTCGCTTCTCTTGCGCTGCTCCTGTAGCGCTGGCTCGACAGGAATAGCATCCACAATTTGAGTCGATTGAATGGTTCTCCCCCGGTTGCTATACCACCGACAGGTTGTGAGATAGTCTGGCAAGACTGCTTCTAGCGCTTTTTTAGACTCAGGACGGGTGTAAATATCTTGCCAATTGCCGTTCACACTAAGGGTTGCAAGCTCGCGAGGCTTGCCCGAAGCCAGCATACTGGGTTGATACTGCAGCGTAAACCAGTAGAAGGCGTGTGGCCCAACGCTGAGGAAATAAGAAGACTCACCGATGGTTGGGAAGGCAGTACGACCAAAGATTTCAACGGGTGTCGCTCCCTTAAACGCAGACAGGTCAATCTCTACTGCTTGCACAAAGCGAGATAGGTTTGCCACAACCAAAATATGCTCGCCGTCATACGTCCGGACGAAGGCTAACACCTTGCGGTTTTCTGGATAAAGCAGCTCAAACGTCCCGCGACCAAAAGCTTGGTAGCGGCTACGAATGGCGATCAGTCGCTTCATCCACCACCAAAGGGAATTGGGGTTCGATCGCTGAGCCTCCACATTGACGGTTTCGTGGTGGTACTCTGGGTCAACAATCGTGGGCAAATATAGCTTTTGGGGATTAGCACGGCTAAATCCGGCGTTGCGATCGGCACTCCACTGCATGGGAGTCCGCACCCCATTGCGATCGCCCAGGTAGAAGTTATCTCCCATGCCAATCTCGTCGCCGTAGTACAGCACAGGCGTACCGGGTAGCGATAGCAGCAAGCTATTCAGCAGTTCAATCCGGCGGCGGTTGTTGCCCAGCAAAGGCGCGAGACGGCGACGAATCCCCAGGTTGATCCGGGCTTGCGGATCTTGGGCGTAGACGCGATACATATAGTCTCGGTCTTCGTCGCTGACCATTTCTAGCGTTAGCTCGTCATGATTTCGCAAAAACAGGGCCCACTGGCAGTTATCGGGAATCTGTGGAGTTTGCTGCAGGATATCCAGAATTGGAAAGCTGTCTTCCATTTGCAGCGACATAAACAGACGCGGCATCAGCGGGAAGTGGAAGTTCATGTGGCACTCATCGCCCTGCCCGTAATATTCGGCGGCGTCTTCAGGCCACTGATTGGCTTCTGCCAGCAGCATCCGGTTGGGGAACTTGGCATCGACATGCGATCGCAACAGCTTCAGGAAAACATGGGTTCGGGCCAGGTTCTCGCAGTTTGTGCCCTCTTGCTCATACAGGTAGGGCACTGCATCCATCCGCAGCCCATCTACGCCCATCTCCAGCCAGAAATCTACAACATCAAAAATGGCTTTTTGCAGGTCGGGATGCTCGTAGTTTAGGTCAGGCTGATGAGAATAGAAGCGATGCCAGTAATACGCTTGAGCAACCGGATCCCAAGTCCAGTTGGAAGCTTCAAAGTCTTTGAAGATGATGCGCACCCCTTTGTACTGTTCAGGGTTGTCGCTCCAAACATAGAAATTCCGCTCACTGCTGCCCGGCGGGGCCTTGCGAGCCCGTTGAAACCAGGGATGCTGATCCGAAGTGTGGTTGACGATTAGCTCAATAATGACCCGAATACCCCGCTGGTGAGCCGCATCGAGAAACGTCTGAAAGTCTGCTAGATTGCCATAGATCGGGTTAACGGTGATGTAGTCGGCAATATCATAGCCATCGTCTTTGAGCGGTGAAGGGAAGAAAGGCAAAATCCAGATGGCAGTAACGCCTAAGTCTTGAATGTAATCAAGCTTTTCGGTCAATCCACGAAAGTCTCCAATGCCGTCGGCATCGCTGTCGGCGAAGGCTTTGACGGGGACTTCATAAATGATCGCGTCTTTGAACCAGAGGGGGTCGTCGTTCAAGGTTGGCTTTTGCATAGTGTCTATCGCTCAGCTTTCGAGTTCAGTTCGTGTTATCCCAATCATGCGAGTTGCCCATTGGCTTAGAAACTTGGGAGCGTATCCTAGTCTTACAGAAAGCTAGCTTGATTACGAAATGGATGACTCTCTCTGAGGAGTAAATTCCAAGACTTCCAAGACTTATCAGACAGCCAAACAGCTGCTGTCTGTCCGCATTTGTAAAATTAAGATAGCTCCTAAAGCTTAAAAGCGAGTGCTGCTCAGCCCAAAATCACCAATATGAACTTTGGAAGGTTCCACATTGGTTAGGTTCCACATCGGCTAGGTTTCACATCGGCTAGGGCTGGGCAGCCCAATTGATTTAAACATAAATTTCCGGTAGGAACTCTTACATTTAAGTCAACTGATCTACCGCCAGCAGGTGTATTTTGTAATCTTGAATGCACTTCTTCTATTAATCTTAAGAAAATAAATCCGGATACATTCAAATTTTTAGCCAACCTTTACTTTATCTTTGTAAAACTGCAGCGAAATAATAATGTAATCCTTATCAAATAGGATTTACAAAGAAAGTAGAAACCTATAGCTTTATATTGA
>DATNOY010001106.1:0-3494 GCA_036703495.1 Coleofasciculaceae cyanobacterium | reverse complement strand
CGAGGGATTATCTACGAACCGCGATCGCTCAACTTCTGTCTCAGCAAGCCATCAGCGTTACTTCTACCCCTGCGATTGGGTGTTCTGTGAAATGGCGTAAGTAAAAACCGATACATTACAGATTACAGAACCTAGTTCTGCTGTTATCTTAGGGTGGAAGAACCTTAAAAACTGAAAAATCGTCATTTCATGGGATTAACATACCAGCGCGTTCTGCTGAAGTTGAGCGGCGAAGCTTTGATGGGAGATCTCGCCTACGGAATTGACCCTGCCGTCGTTCAAAGCATTGCTCAAGAGATCAAAGAAGTTGTCTCAGAAGGGGTTGAAACGGCAATTGTCGTCGGAGGGGGTAACATCTTTCGGGGCGTTAAGGGTGCAGCCGCAGGCATGGATCGAGCGACTGCTGACTACATTGGTATGATTGCTACCGTCATGAATGCAATGACGCTCCAGGATTCGCTAGAGCAGATCGATATTCCAACTCGGGTGTTGACAGCGATCGAAATGCAGGAAGTTGCCGAGCCTTATATTCGCCGTCGGGCGATTCGCCATTTGGAAAAAGGGCGTGTGGTTATCTTTGGGGCCGGCTCAGGCAATCCTTTCTTTACAACCGATACCACTGCTGCTCTTAGAGCGGCTGAGATTAATGCAGAGGTTGTATTCAAGGCAACCCGAGTGGATGGAATTTATGACGCTGATCCTAAAAAAGAACCGAACGCTCGCCGATTCCAAACGCTGACCTACTCCCACGTCATCAGCCAAGATCTAAAAGTTATGGATACGACGGCGATCGCGTTGTGTAAAGATAATAATATTCCCATCATTGTGTTTGACCTTTCAGTGCAGGGCAACATCCGCCGCGCCGTCATGGGAGAGCCAATTGGAACGATTGTGAGAGGATCTTGTGAAATTACCTGACGTCGAAAGTCATATGCAGAAGGCCGTTGAGGCAACTCAACGCAACTTCAACACCATCCGTACCGGACGGGCAAACGCTGCCATCCTTGATCGGGTGCAGGTAGAATACTATGGCACGCCGACCCCGCTCAAATCTTTGGCGGGAATCAGCACGCCGGATTCAACGACAGTTTTAATCCAGCCTTACGATCGCGGTTCCCTCAACTTGATTGAGAAAGCGATCTCGTTGTCTGACATTGGCTTAACGCCCAGCAACGATGGGGCTGTGATTCGGCTAAATATTCCGCCATTGACGAGCGATCGCCGTAAAGAGCTGGTCAAGACGGTTGCTAAATATGCAGAAGAGGGCAAAGTTGCAATTCGCAATATTCGCCGGGATGCTGTCGATTCGGTTCGTAAGCAGGAAAAGAGTAGCGAGATTTCTGAAGATGAAGCTCGCGATTTGCAAGACAGCATTCAAAAGCTGACGGATAAGTACACCAGCAAAGTAGATCAACTGTTAGCCGAAAAGGAAACAGACATCACTACGCTGTAAAGCAGCCGTGCTGTGAAATAGTCGCATTGTGAGACAGGCGTACTGTAAAACAGGCGTACTGTAAAACAGTCGCACTATAAAGCAGTCGTGCTGTGAAATCGCTACACTGTAAGGCGAATCGTCCGCCGGATTGCCTGCTGACGATGTTAGCTGCAATTTTTGGATAAAAGGGCATGCGATCGTATGCCCTTTTGTCTGTTGAAGATTCAAGAAATTTAAATTGCTGTCATTTCTTCGGTTTTTTTTGGAGGAGAGCCACGCCTCTCCTCCAAAAAATATCGGATTATTTGTTAGTTAGAATTAATTTGCGCTTTATGAAAAATTCTTCCTGGAAGCCAGCTCTAGGTGAGGTTACGGATAGAGCGAACTACCGCAGAATTGCGGTACTGCCCTGTCCTTCTTCAAGCTAATTTCAAACAAATTCCACAAAACTTTCCATTAAAAACACACTGTTTGAGAAGTTGGACTTTAGACTGTGGGTTAAGGAACTTTAAGATGTCAATCAAAAAATTCCGAGGGTATCCTGCTCTAGGTAAGCCTTGCCTCCCCATCTAGAAGTCTGCCTAACCGAGTAGACTGGTGCTGGAGTAAACGCTATTGCCCAGCATCCAAATTGTGAGGGAGTTGGCGAATCAGCGGTTCAGCCAATCGGCAAGATGAAACAGTTTTGACTTTGAGTGGCTCAATTTGTTTGAGCCCGAAGCCATGCTCCCTATTCTTGACGACCCATTTAAGACAACGTTGGCGTACTTAGGAGAAAATTGAAGCCATGTATGACTGCATCATTGTAGGCGCAGGACCTGCGGGTGGCACTGCTGCCTATCACTTGGCAAAGCGAGGGCGATCGGTACTGGTACTTGAGAAAGAATCGTTACCTCGCTATAAACCCTGTGGAGGAGGCGTTTCACCACAAGTTGCCGAGTGGTTTGACTTTGATTTTTCTCCCGCAATTTCCCTCAGGGCAGATTCGTTGCGCTTTACCTGGAAGATGGGTGATCCGGTGGGAGCCAAGCTGGATGGCATTGAGCCTATCTGGATGGTGCGGCGCGATGTGTTTGATCACTTTCTGGTACAGCAAGCCCAAAAGCAAGGTGCAGAACTGCGAGATAGCACAGAAGTTTCAGGGATTGAATTTAAGGGCGATCGCTGGCAGGTGAATACGGCAAATGGACCCGTTGAAGGTCGCTACCTGATCGCAGCAGATGGCGCTAAAGGACCGATGGCAAAATGGCTAGGGTTTAGCGAGCGCAAGCGTCGTCTAGCGGGCGCACTGGAAGCAGAAGCTCCTGCCAATGTTCAAGATTCCACGGTTCATTTTGAGTTTGGTATGGTCAAGAACGGCTATATCTGGAATTTCCCTAAAGCCGACGGCTATTCCATCGGGATTGGCACGTTCCGAGGCGGTGGCGAACAGCAAGACTTTAAGAGCATTCTGGCTGAGTACGCAGCTTCCTTTGGCATTGACCTGAAGACTACTAAGCAATATGGACATCCTCTCTGTCTTTGGGATGGCGACCAGATCTTGCATACTCAGAATGCCTTACTGGCCGGAGAAGCCGCTTGCGTGGTTGACCCCATGACGGCTGAAGGGATTCGTCCTTCCATCTTTAGCGGCATGAAAGCAGCCGAGGCGATTGACCAAGCGTTAGGCGGCAATGCGAATGCTCTGGAGCAATACACCCAGGTGATTAGCAAAGAATGGGGTAGCGACATGGTGTGGGCGCAGCGTCTTGCCGGGGTCTTCTACCGCGTTCCGGGGATTGGCTACAAGGTGGGCGTGAAACGTCCTTCTGCCCCGGCTCGCATGGGACAAATTCTCTGTGGAAAGATGCGCTATGGCGACGTAGCAAACCGCGCGTTGAAACGCCTTAGCACTGGCTTGATTCCCGGCATGGGCGGCTAGATGAGCCGGGAACCCAAGTTTCGACAGAGTTGATTTTTAGCACAGCAGGGCATGGCATTCCGTCGTGCCTTTTTTTTGCCTCATTCGGGGGCTGCGGATACGTTCAATCGCTCTAGAAGCTCGGCTTCAGACAGTTGG
>DATNOY010001105.1:0-3877 GCA_036703495.1 Coleofasciculaceae cyanobacterium | reverse complement strand
TACATTGGGCAAGCTAAAGATGGTGGAGGAGAACTTCGCATTACCAGCTCCAATCTAGATGAGGCCCGCCAGCTCATCTTCAAAAATGGCGACTATACTTACGTTCTCTATAGGGATGGTGCTAAGCCAGATGAAAGCAATGCGTACCTGGAGGTCTACATGCCCAACGGTAAGAGCTATGCAGAAGCCTTGTTTTACCTGTATGAATAACGGCATGAATAACGGCACAAGTGACTAAAAGTAACCCTTTGCTGATTTGGCGGTCCGGCTTGAGCCGGACCGCCAAATTTTTTAAAGATTTACCATTCCTTAACTCATCAATCCACAGCATAAGTCCCGGCTTCACCTAACTTCCAGACATCGGGACTAAGATGAAGCATTCACGCAGATGAACTCGTTGAGCGATCGCTAGAAGAGAGTTCACCCAGCAATTTCATGTATTTCAGAACAGCTCAGGGGACAGTTACCGACACATCCACGATTACATTTGTAAAGGTTAAGCGAGTTGGCATACATAGAGGGCGATGAGTTCGATAACCTCCTGACTGGGGCAATAGAAGACGATACCCTCAACGGGTTTGCAGGCAACGATACGCTGCAAGGTGGCGCAGGGAACGATCTGCTGTATGGGGGAAATGGCAACGACGAGCTGCATGGCGGCGACGGCAATGACGAGCTGTATGGCGAAGCTGGCGATGACACCCTGTTTGGCGACAGCGGTAATGATCGCCTGCAGGGCAGTGAAGGCAGCGATGCGCTAGATGGCGGCAACGGCAACGATACCCTATTTGGGGAAGGGGGAGACGATCGCCTGGCTGGAGGTCCAGGAAAAGATGAACTGCATGGGGGAGTTGACCAAGATCTCCTGGACGGCGGCGATGATGACGACACCTTGTATGGAGACAACGGCAACGATACGCTGTCGGGTGGCTCTGGTGCAGATCAGCTGTATGGGGCCGAAGGCAATGACAGTCTGAATGGAGAGTCCGGCGACGATCAGCTTAACGGCAGTGATGGCAATGACACCTTAGCAGGTGGCACCGGCAACGATCTGCTGTATGCGGGTGAAGGCAACGACGTCCTGGATGGCGGCGATGGCGATGATGCCCTGTATGGCGAAGCGGGCGATGATCGCCTGACGGGGGGCACCGGTAACGATCAACTGCGCGGCGGGGTGGGCAAAGATGCACTGGACGGCGGTAGCGGCAATGACAAACTCTATGGTGAAGCCGGACAAGATCAGCTGATCGGCGGAGCCGGACAGGATGAGCTCTACGGTGGTGAAGATCAAGACAGCCTGGATGGCGGCGATGATAATGACCAGCTTTACGGAGACAACGGTAACGACACCCTATCGGGCGGAGCAGGAGATGACATCCTCTACGGAGCTGAGGGGGATGACAGCCTCAAGGGCGGCGACGGCAAAGATTACTTGAATGGTGGCACTGGCAATGACAGCGTAGCGGGTGGCACTGGCAACGATACCCTGTATGGTGGCGAGGGCAATGATACCCTGGATGGCGGCGACGGCGATGATGCCTTGTTTGGTGAAGCGGGCAATGACGCGATCGCAGGCGGAGCAGGCAATGACCAGCTGTTTGGCAGCGAGGGCAATGATACCCTGGATGGCGGCGACGGCAATGACGAGCTGTATGGCGAGTTCGGCAATGATACGCTTTTGGGAGGCGCAGGCACCGATCGACTCTATGGTGCCGCAGACGCAGATACCCTAGACGGAGGCAGCGGCGACGATCAGCTGTTTGCCGAGGCCGGTGACGATCGCCTCTTAGGGGGGAGCGGCAACGATGACCTGTACGCCGGGGAAGGCAACGATACGCTGCAGGGAGAAGATGGTAGCGATCGCCTCTATGGCGAAACGGGCAATGATCTGTTGGAGGGTGGAGCCGGTCATGATTTGCTGTATGGCGGCGACGGCGCGGACACGCTAGATGGAGGGCAAGGCAACGACCAACTCTATGCCGACACGGGGGATGACCTACTCACAGGCGGGGCGGGCAACGATCGACTCTATGGCAGTTTCGGTCAAGACAAGTTGATTGGCGGCAAGGGCAACGATCGCTTAGTGGGGGGGAACGGCGACGATCTGCTGCTGGGGGGCAAAGGCAAAGACGCGTTTGTCTTTGACACCAACACCAAGTTTGCGGCAGGTGCAATCGGCGTGGATGTGATTCAAGATTTTAAGCTAGGTGAAGATAAAATCTGGCTAGACAAAACCACCTTTACTGCCCTGAAATCGGTCAAAACGTTTGGCAATGCCAGAACTTTTGCCATCGTCACTAATGCCCGAGCTGCTGCAACCAGCAACGCGTTGATTGTCTACAACAGCAGCACCGGCAAATTAGCTTATAACAGCGATCGGGGCAAACCTGGATTTGGTACAGGTGGCATCTTTGCCCAATTCATAGGTAAACCACCTTTAACTGCCGCAGACTTTAAGATTGAGGCATAGAAGCGCCTAGCCAGTATTGCTTCGGGAAATGGATACAATCAAAGAGCTATGGCGGCTCCCCTAAGTTTTGGGAATCTTTGCCAGTATCTTTTCATGTGGATATCCTGATGCTAGTTCCTGTCCCCGTATTGGCTTATCTTGCTTCCCCAGGCCCAATCTTATTTAGCTGGGGATTCATTACCCTGCGCTGGTATGGATTTTTGATTGCGACGGCTGTGCTACTGGGCGTTAGCCTGTCCACTTACTTGGCCAAGAAGCGGGGCGTTAATCCTGATCTAATTGGCGATCTGGTGATTTGGCTCGTGCTGGCAGCCATTCCCTCTGCCCGGTTGTACTACGTGGCATTTGAGTGGAAAAACTACGTGCAGCGTCCAGAAGAGATTGTAGCGATTTGGCACGGTGGCATTGCGATTCATGGTGCAATTCTGGGCGGGACGATCGCAGCGCTAATTTTTGCCCGCCTCAACAAAGTTTCCTTCTGGCAGTTAGCCGATTTGGTGGCCCCTTCCCTGATTTTGGGACAAGCGATCGGTCGATGGGGCAACTTCTTCAACTCTGAGGCGTTTGGACGTCCTACTGATCTGCCCTGGAAACTCTATATTCCACTGGCTCAGCGGCCTCCGGGTTACAGCCAGTTTGAGTATTTTCATCCCACTTTTCTCTATGAGTCGCTGTGGAACCTGGCTGTATTTGTGCTGCTAATAGCGCTATTTTTCCGGGGATTAAAGGCGCTGAAACCGTTGAAGGTTGGCACTTTGTTTCTGGTGTACCTGGTGGCCTATAGCCTGGGACGGGTCTGGATTGAAGGATTACGGATGGATAGCCTCATGCTAGGTCCGCTCCGGATCGCGCAGGTGATCAGCTTAACCGGTGTAGCATTAGGAACATTAGGCTTGGTGTGGCTCTACGGATTACACCGTCCTTTACCCGGTGCCGGTGAAAGTTTAGACAGTCGCAGCTCGTCGCCTAATTCTGATACTAATCAGATATAAAGTCTGACATTATTTCGATTAAAGAAAAACCCCAGAGTTTCCTCTGGGGCTTGAATCAGGGTGCATCTACCATTCACTTTTACTCAAGATGAGCCAGATGTCCGGATTTGTTCAAGGAGTTTATAAACCCTTTAAAGTTTGCTAGGGATTTTAGAAGTTTTCACAGTTTTTAGATAAATAGCAGCCTCCGGCAAGCCTTAACATATGGTTGAGATCACGTAAATGGCTAATAAAACGCAGGTCAAATTAGTGCCGCAGGTATACATTGTTGGAGCAGGACCAGGCGATCCAGACTTACTGACCCTCAAGGCGCAAAAGCTATTGTCTCAGGCCGATGTCATCTTGTTTGCCGATTCGCTGGTGCCACCTGAGATTTTGCAAATGGTGCGTTCAGATGCCGAAATCATCCAAACCG
>DATNOY010001104.1:0-2796 GCA_036703495.1 Coleofasciculaceae cyanobacterium | reverse complement strand
ACAGTTTGGACAACCAAACCCATCCGGGTGAAAATGCTCAACGATCCATTGAATGCAGTTAGCTCGATCCAACAAATTGGTGATGGGAAACTCCATATTCACTCCCTCGATCTGCTTCTGCACACATTTTAAACATGAGCCAAAACTGAATTAGATCAAGAATTCGATCCAGAGGAACAGAGTCGTGCCTTTCCTAAACCCACTTGTGACACCATCTGAACGACAAACGGCAATCCAGCTCAAGGACGATCGCCAGTTGGCATGGTCGGAGTGGGGTCCTGAAGATGGGATTCCAGTTTTGTTTTGCACAGGAGCCGGGATGAGTGGTTCGCTGGGTTTCGGTGCCCCTCATCTCCCAGCTTTGGGATTGCGGCTGATGGCGATCGATCGACCCGGATTAGGATTGTCGGATCCTCACCCCGACAAAACGCTGTCCTCCTGGGTTGATGATGTAAGGGAATTGATTGATGCCAAACATCTCCACCCAGTTCTCGCCGTTGGCTTTTCTCAAGGAGCGCCCTTTGCCTTTGCTTTGGCAGAGGCAGGACTGGTAGAAGCGATCGCCATTGTGTCGGGACAAGATGAGCTATCCCATCCTCGTCTCAAGCCACTTTTGCATCCAGATGTGGCAAACATGATTGCGGCAGTTCAACAAGACCCCGTTGCGTTTGAGCAGCAATTTTCCCAGATGGCAACGGCTGATGGTCTGTGGCAACTCATCATCAACATGAGTGCAGAATGCGATCGCGCCTTGTATCTGAGTGAGTCTTTCAGTCAGGCATACCGGCATTGCCTCCAGGCAGGATTTGCTCAGGGATCGGGGGGGTATGCCCGCGATTTAGTCAATGCAATCCGTGGGTGGGCGTTTGCGGTAGAGGACATTATGGTTCCAGTAGACCTGTGGTATGGCGGTTTGGATACCAGTCCAGTTCACTCCCCCGATTTTGGGGCGACACTGGCTGCTCGACTACTCCAGGCTTCCCATATTCTCGATCTCAACGAAGGCAGCTCAATTCTCTGGACGCGATCGCACGATATTTTATCAACGCTAAAAGCTCATGTGTCAGCCACAACCAGCCCGATCGTTGATGTTGTCGCCTGGATCTGCATCCGGGATAGACAGGTTTTGTGTGCCCGGACAACAGGTAAGGATGTGTTTTATCTACCGGGTGGAAAGCGGGAGACGGATGAGTCTGACTGGGAAGCACTGCGCCGAGAAATTCAGGAGGAACTTAATGTCAGCCTGATAGCTGAGACTTTCACGGAGGTAATGGTCGTGCATGAGGTTGCGCATGGCTATACCGAACCAACTCAGGTGACAATGCGCTGCTTCCAGGCAGAGTATATAGGTGAAATCATTGCCAACTCTGAAGTCGAAGCGATCGCGTGGCTGCGCTATAGGGATTTAGACCAATGTGCTCCAGCGACTCAACGGGTTCTGGAGTATTTGTATCAGCAGCAGTGGATTGATTAGGCGCGATCGCTTCATCCAGAAAGCCCTGTTATTTATCAGAGAATAAAAGGCTCAACTGGATAGCGGGCCAGCGGTTGTAATCACGACCGAAGCAGCCGATCGCTCTGCCGCCCCGTGATAAACCGCTTCGATATTGTTGCCATCGGGGTCAAGTAAAAAAGCAGCATAATATCCCGGATGGTAATGCCGTTCACCGGGTACCCCATTGTCTCGACCGCCTGCTGCCAGTCCTGCCTGATAAAACTGCTGCACCGTTGCCTCATCGTTGGTCTGGAAGGCAAGATGAACTTTTGAGGGAGCACTATCTGCCTGATCGACAAACAACTCATCGGCAAAAAAGTAGCCGTCCCCTTCGCCATCAATATCTCGTCCCAGTGATCGCAACACGGCCTGGTAAAACCGCTTACTGGCAGCAACATCAGCAACCCGAAGATGGACATGATCAATCAGGCGACCCCGATGGAATTCCATAGTCTTATCCTCCATCTAAAAACGACTATACGTTGGTCAACCCTTGCTCTGGTTCAGTTCCTGCTCAAGCTGCTCATCCCAGAAGGCAGCTTCTACCTTATGTCCATCTGGATCGCGCACAAAGCAGCCATAATACAGCTCACTATAGTCGGGTCTACCACCGGGGGCACCGTCGTCTTTGCCGCCTGCCGCTAAGGCTGCCTCATAAAAGGCGTGGACTGCTGCTTTAGTAGGCGCAATAAAGCCAATGTGAGTGCCATTGCCAACCGTTGCAGGTTGCCCGTCAAATGGAGTTCCCACCCAAAATTCGGGATACTGTTTGCCATAGGCGATCGCTCCTGGATGCTCCATCAACCGCTTACAGCCTAATGTGGATAACACAACATCATAGAAAGCGATCGCTCGTGCAAAATCATTGGTGCCGATCGAGACGTGCGAGAGAATGCTGGGATTATTATCCATATCTAAATCCTCCATGGCGTGAGTTGAACGTGAAAATGTTAGGACTGAACTTGGCGCAATCGACGTTCCAGGAAACGACGTTCACTGTCATTCGTCACCAGTTCTAGTGCCCGTGTATAGCTTTGGGTTGCGTCCTCAAATGCTCCAACCCGCCGTAATAAATCCGCACGGGTAGCGTGAAATAAATGATAGCTGTCCAGTTCTGGGGCAAGGCTATCAATCAGTCCCAATGCGGCTGGGGGAGTCTCTGCCATGGCGATCGCCACTGCTCGATTCAGGGTGACAATGGGGGAAGGCTGCAAGCGCTCCAGCACCTCATAAAGCCGCGCAATCTGTGCCCAATCTGTGTCTTCTGCCCGCGCTGCCTGACAGTGGAGAGCGGCGATCGC
>DATNOY010001103.1:0-5729 GCA_036703495.1 Coleofasciculaceae cyanobacterium | reverse complement strand
ATCTACTTGGCAGAATAGCAATGAACAACCAGAGAATGACTCGAGAATGACCCGATTGATGCCAGTCCCAATTGATGCAAGTCACTGACATAAACCCATCTGAGTCAGCAGTATTGATGAAGTAGAAGAACCTGCTGAGTTGAATCTGCAATGAATCCCCAAGTTGGTTTTTAAGCTGAGCCAGATGTTTTCCTTGAGTCTGAGTTGAGCATCATGGGATATAGTAGAAAACTACAGGTTCTAAAGCTTTTCTCCCGAGTCTTTTGGTTTTTTGACACTGCATTATCCATGTGATTACTCTGTCCCTTCTGCATCCGATCAGACAAGTTCCTGTTCAAGTCTGGACTTTCTCGGACGAATCTGTGATTCGTATTGGTCGCTCGACTGATAATCAAGTCATCCTATACAGTGCTGTCGTATCTCGTCATCATGTAGAGCTACGCCGAGTTGGGACAAGTTGGGAAATTATCAACTTGGGCACGAACGGAACTTATCTAGACGGCAAGCGAATTACGCAAATTCCCGTTCAGAACGGCGCAGTTATTCGGTTGGCTCGCTCAGGTCCCAATATTCAAATTCGTATGGGAGACGCTGCACTGAAGGAATTGTCTGAACATGCAACTGTGGCTCGTTCAGTGACGCCGCACTTGACCCTCCCCAGTATGATTCCGACTCAGGTTTCTCGTGATATTTCGGAAGAGGCTGAATTGACCGAGCTATAGAGTTTTATGGGTTAGATATGGGTTAGATCATGCTTCGTTAGGCTGAATGGCCATTCATCTCCTAAAAACTTCTACAGCAAGCTGGGTGATTCAGATACAAAAATCCTTTATTGTGAAGCGTAAGATCCTGTTGGTCAGCTGCGCCCCACCTAAGCTATGCAAATTTATTTAGATTACAGCGCCACAACTCCCACTCGTCCAGAGGCGATCGCTCAAATGCAGCAAGCGCTAACTCAGGAGTGGGGCAATCCTTCTAGTTTGCATCAGTGGGGAGGACAAGCAGCAACGCTGCTGGAACAGGCGCGTATGCAGGTGGCAGATCTGATCCAAGCGGATGCTGAGGCGATTGTTTTTACCTCTGGCGGCACAGAAGCGGATAATTTAGCCATTCTGGGGGTGGCTCACCAGTATGCTGCCCCGCAGCATGTGATTATCTCTGCCGTTGAACATTCTGCGATCGCTGAACCCGTTCGCTTACTAGAACAGTGGGGCTGGCAGGTGACACGGTTGCCGGTCAATGCTCAGGGAAGAATCGACCCATTGGATCTGCGGGCTGCCTTGCAAGCCAATACTGTGCTTGTCTCGATCATTTACGGGCAGAGTGAAGTCGGCACATTGCAGCCTATCGAGGCGTTAGGGCAGATTGTTCGGGCTCATGGTGCGCTTTTCCATACGGATGCAGTCCAGGTGGCTGGGCGCTTGCCCCTGGATGTGCGGCAAATGCCGATCGATTTACTCTCCCTCTCTAGCCACAAACTATATGGGCCGCAAGGTGCGGGTGCGCTATATGTGCGTCCGGGGATCCAGCTCGTGCCCCTGTTGAGTGGCGGCGGTCAAGAGTTTAAGCTGCGTTCTGGAACACAGGCAGTTCCAATCATTGCTGGGTTTGGCATAGCCGCCGAACTTGCTGCCCAAGAAATGGCGGTAGAAACCCCTCGGTTGATGGGGTTGCGGGATCGTCTGTTTGAACAGCTAGCAGATGTGCCGGAACTGTTGCCAACGGGCGATCGCCTGCATCGGTTGCCCCATCATGTTAGCTTCTACCTACGGGATGCAGATGGGGAGCGCGTCAGCGGCAAAACGCTAGTTCGGCAAATGAATTTAGCAGGAATTGGCATTAGCGCCGGTTCTGCCTGCAACAGCGGCAAGTTAATGCCTAGCCCTATTCTGAAAGCGATGGGATATAGCGATCGCGCTGCCAAGTCAGGGATTCGTTTTAGCTTAGGGCGCTACACCACTGAGGCAGATGTGGATTGGGCAGCGATGGTTTTGAAGCAGATTCTGGAGCGTTTAGCGGCAGAACGGTTGCTGTCTACCTGCTGTCTTTAGGAAGGAGAAAGAGAAAATGGGGAGCACTACCCTTGAGGCACTCAATTCTCCATTACTAAAAGATCTTGCTGTGGTTGCAAGTCGTAGTCATAATGAGTATGATTAAGAGGTAAACCTAAGTCAGCTTATTTTTTCGGACTAAACCTTAAAAGACAGAACTCTAGAGGGATGCCTTAATCAAAATTTTCCGATCAAAATTGTCCCAGCCAGACAAGTCATTTCACTGTAATCCAATCTTCATGCTGCTTGATCGGTACTTTTCTCAGTGCTCTCGCTACTGTTAGCCGCATTCAAGACAGAGCATTGCACTTTCCTAATAAATCTGTGATGTTGAATTAAAGTCTACGAAGGAGACATAAATCTATGACCGCTACGCTACCCACCAAAACAACTAGCGTGGTTGATACACTCAACCGTGAACAAGCCAACGCCTTAGTCGCTTACCTCAACTACAAAAAATATCATTGGCTCACCTTTGGACCTTTGTTCCGCGATCTGCATCTGCTATTTGAAGAGCAAGGTAGCGAAATTTTTGAGATGATCGATGAGCTGGCTGAGCGTAGCCTGATGTTGGATGGTAGGCCAGTTGCCGACCCAGCCGATTATTTGCCTACTGCCACAGTTAAACCTTCAACTGGCGAACTTTCGATGCGAGACATTGTGGAGGAAGCGATCGCCACGCATGATCTGATCATCAAAGAAATGCATCAGGATGCCCAAATTGCTACCGAAGCCGAAGATATTGGTACAGCCGATCTTTATACCCGCTTAGTGCAAGTTCACCAAAAGCACCGCTGGTTCCTGAAAGAGCTGCTAAGAAAAGGAGATCATTTGGTGTCGTAATAGACGCGATCGCGGCTTTTCTGCTGCGGTAACAAATTAGAGTTAACAAAAAGGGGCATTGCACAATGCCTCTTTTTTAATGCCTCTTTTTTAAAGGCTGCTTTTCCTAGACCTTACCTGCCCGACTTTACCCGCCCGACCTTGACCAATGGGGTAATATTTGCGGATGTCGGGTGGGCGTTCTAGAAACGATTCCCCTTCCAAAAATGCCTCTTCCGCATGCCCTGAGTCCAGATGCAGCAGCAGAGCTGCTTTGCTCTTCCACTCTTCCGAAAAGATAAATTCGTTAGGGCGCACTTGATCTTGCAGCAGCTTGTAGGATAGACATCCTGCTTCTGCCCGAGTCGGTTCAACTAGGTGATTTGGGCAATCACACGAATAGATTGAGCCATATTTTCCTGTTTGAACTAGCCACAGACTTTTGAACTAGCCACAGACTTTTGAACTAGCCATAGACTGTGGTATTCGACCCTATTTCGCGATCGCCTAGTCCTCCTCCTGACTTATTTTCTGACGGTTCCATCGGGCATTGTGGTGTTGGACAAAGTGGTGCTGTTGAGGTCAACCCCAAATAGGTTGGCGCCATTCAGCTTGGCACCCGTCAAATCTGCCCCACTGAGATCCGCGTCGCTGAGGTCAGCCCCGCTTAAATCGGCGTTCCGCAAATTTGCGCCGTTGAGATTAACCCCTTTCAAGTTGGCTCCCTTAAGATTGGCAAACGATAGATCAACGTTGTTCAGGCTGGCTCCAATCAACTTGGCGTTGCTGAGATTGGTAAACGATAAATCTGTTTGACTTAAATCTGAGTTACTGAGGTCGGCTCCGCTAAGATTTGCGAGCGAAATATCGCTGCCAGTTAGATCAACGCCATTGAGGTTGGCATTGCTGAGGTTGGTGGAGAACAGCTTAGCATTGCGGAGACTGGCTCTAAACAGCTCGGCTTGGCTCAAGTTAGAGAAGGAAAGATCGGCTCGATTCAGCGCTGCTCGAAACAGTTTGGTGCCGCTGAGGTCGGCGCTGCTGAGATTGGCATCCCGCAGGTCGGCATCCCGCAAATCCAGTTTGCTGAGCTTGACGTGGTTGAGGTCGGCACCGCTGAGATCGGCACTGACGAGGGAAATAATCGGGTTGGCACTGTCAATTAAGTTGGATTCGGCTAAAAACTTTAGCAGTACCGCTTTGCGATCGCTATCCAGTTGCTCTAGGGTAGCGATGGTTTCTTCTTTAGCCTGCGACCGAATATCACTGCCTTCTAAAGAGGTTTTCAAGCCTTTATCAACCACCAGGACATGAATTTTGTTTTGGTAGTCTGCCAATAGATCTTGCTGAGATCGGGGTGCAACTGCTTTAACGGGCGCTGGACTGAAACGCTCCATCCGCTGAGGCTCATCGGCAATGTAGGTGCCTGTCTCGCTGCTTTCGGCAGTGCGATCGCGAGTTTCTTCAGGCGTAGCGGGTGTCGGTTCACTGGCCACAGCCCCCGCCCCCAGAGGACTGGCATTGGAAGGACTGGCACTAGAAGAACTGGATCCCAGAGCACCCGAATCAATTAGCGCCCCTGACTCAATATTGCTAGGAACAGCGATGGCTCCTGGCGATGCAGGCAGGCGATCGATATATACCGGTTCATCGGCAATGCGGATCGGCTCAATGGACTGAGTCCGATGCCTCTGACTGGGCTGATCCGACTCAGGCGTGCCAGTGCCATGAGCCGGATCATCTGCGGATAAGGTTTTGGCTACCAAAGAGGAAGTTCCCTGAAATTGCACCAGAAACAGGGAGACTACCAGTAATTCCAGAGAGTTCCACCAGGTTCGTTTAAACGGAAGCCGCTTTTCTCTAAACATTTTCAGTCGCAGGGATGGGGTTTAAGGAGGTGGCGCTGGAGGAGGATCTAACGCCTGGGTGAAGATAAACTAGAGGACGATGGGCACCTCGGAGTTTTTAAATAGCAATACAGACGGATGACAATTGCATCCGGATGAATCGCTAAAAGTAGTGACGATTATTCTGTTGATTTAGCTCCCGACTTCGGCGATCGGTTTTCTAAACTTTTTCTGGCTCGCTTTGCCTGAACTCTTCACCTGTCTTCCAGCCTGTTTCACCGAAGCCCCTGCACCTCGGACTCTCTCCATTAACTAGGGTTATATTTTTTGAAGGCTTGACTTAATTGAGCGAAAATCATACCCGGACGAGCGATCGCTGCCTTTATTAAGTGAATCAAGTTTAGTGAATCAAGTTTAGCGAACCAAGTTTAGTGAACCAAATTTGATGAAGACAGTTTGATGAAGAGAAAATCCTCCCGACGCCCCAGGACTCGCAACCTTCTACAAAGGATGATTCGTGCAGCTTGGCGCATGGCTCAGCAGATTGGGGAGATCGTCAAGTTGCGCCAGCACCGCCAGCGCCGCCAGCCGATTGAAATGGCGCTGCTGCTGATCTGGATACTGGTGGGTTTGCTGCTGTCTCATGAGGTTTGGCAAGGGACTGCGTTAAGCCAGCCGCCCCAGTTTGCTTCAGCCTTTGATGCGGTCGTGCAATTGGGAGAAACTGCGCCGGACTATGTCAGCATGCGATCGGGACTGCCCAGTAAATTTGGCATTTCTCAATCCATCTATGATGTTTGGCAACAGACGCATCATCAGGCTCCTCGCTCGGTGGCTGAACTGAGCCAAGCAGAGGCCAAGGCGGTTTATCAAGACTTTTGGCAGCAAGGGCAATGTAGCCAGTATCAGCCGCCACTTGATATTGCCTGTCTCGATAGCATGGTCAGCTTTGGGGTAGAAGCAGGCAGCAGCTTTTTTGCGGGTTTGCCTGAAAATCCCAAGGCGGCCG
>DATNOY010001102.1:0-8734 GCA_036703495.1 Coleofasciculaceae cyanobacterium | reverse complement strand
TACACTGCGTCGTTCAAGGAGAAGGCGAGTTAGTAGTTCTCCTCCACGGTTTTCCGGAATTCTGGTATTCTTGGCGGCATCAAATTCCGGTTCTGGCCCAACACTTCAAAGTCGTTGTGCCAGATCTGCGGGGGTATAACGATTCTGACAAGCCAGAAACAGGATATGACCTGGATACGCTCAGTGCAGATATTCAAGGGTTAATTAAAAGCTTGGGCTATGCCAAAGCTCATATTGTTGGACATGACTGGGGTGGGGCGATCGCCTGGCATTTGGCTCAAACCTTTCCCAATTTTCTCGATCGTCTGGCGGTTTTGAATGCCCCCCCTCCGCAGCGTTTTACGCAGGAGCTAATCAGCAACTTTGATCAGCTCCGACGCAGCTGGTATGTACTAGCGTTTCAAATTCCAGCTTTGCCCGAGTGGCTGATTCGGCAAAACCTGCCGAGATTGGTCAAAACCCTATTTCAAGATCAGGCGATCCGTAAAGGGGCATTCACCACAAAGGATACAGAACTTTACCAGGCAGCCCTGGAAAAGCCGGGTGCCCTAGCTGCGGCCATGAGCTACTACCGTCAGCTGTTATCCCCTCAAACTTGGCTGGCAAATTTAGGGCGATCGCCAAGCCCCATCACGGTTCCCACCCTCGTTTTATGGGGTGAAGAAGACTTTTTCTTTAGTCAAAAGCTCACAGAAGGCATCGAGCAATTGGTTACTGCGCCGCTCAAACTCAAGTTTTTGCCAAATTGTGGACATTGGGTGCAGCAAGAAGCCCCCCAAACTGTCAATCGTGAATTGCTAGAGTTTTTGCGAACCTCTAGTTGAGCAGCTAAGTAGATTACCAAATTCTCCGTAATCATGCGGTTATTTTTGAAATCAGTGAACCTTTAGGATGAGCCTATCAAGATCTGTAGGCTAGAATTCTGGCAAGCCATTTATGCTCAGCGCTGATGATTTGATTTCCTATGCCTCCGCTTCAACCGACACCTGTGCCACAGAGGAGTTGCAGCAACGCCTAAGTATGTATCAGGTGTTTCTGAAACTCTATGAGCATAATCGCGGTTTGCTCAATGAGATTTTGCACCTTGAAAACTCAGGTAGCAAATCGTTGGCAGGGGTGGCTTTACCCTATTTGCAGGGCATTGTTCTAGATCAACGGGTTTACCTGATCACCAACCTGCTGGGAGGCAAAACTCAAGCATTGGTTCAGCCTCAACAGGCCTGGACAATCGGGCGGGATCATCGCAAAGTCAGCATTGCGATTCAGGATGGTCGTTTATCGCGCTGTCATGCGCTCATTCAATACACCAGCGGTAAAGGCTTCCATTTAACTGATTTGGGCAGCAGCAATGGCTCATTTATTAATGGTGAACAGGTCTGGCGATCGGCGGTTCTGAGAGATGGCGATCGGGTGCGGCTTGGCAGCCTCTCGTTTGTTTTCTTTGTCTGTCAAACGGCTCAAACCTTAGCGCCTATGGTTTCGCAAGTGCAGACTCATCAGGACGTTCAAAACGTTTTGGGTCAGGGGGGTGACTCAGATTTGGCAGGGCAACTCGTTCCGCCTCATCAACCCGCTCAGGCTAGTAAAGAGGCAGCTTCGCCGACTGTCAATCCGTTGCAAGAAACGTTCACTTTCCTGCATCTGAAAACTCATAAACCCCAAGACTTATAGATTTCAAGACTCATAGACCTTGAAACAGGACGTAAGAGCGATCGCCTCTTGCGTCCTGTTGGTTTTGGCTTGCTTGTTTCTGCTTGCTTACTTGTTTCTGCTTGCTTACTTGTTTCTGCTTAATGTGTAAAACGCTTGACCCCAATCTCACCCCCGACTAGAATATCTGGGTCGTTCCTGGAATGTGATCTTTGAGTCAATCCATCGATCTGCCTAAAGTAGATGAGTTTTTACAAGAGCTAGCAGCGATCCAGCAAGTTGGATCTAAGCGAATTGCTCTATTGGGGTCGCGTCATGTGCCAATTACGCATCAGCATCTCATTGAGCTGATGACTTACGCTCTGGTGCTAAGCGGTAATCAGATTATTACCTCGGGTGCAACAGGGACAAATTCCGCGGCGATTCGGGGTGCAATGCGGGCAGATCCTAATTTGCTGACGGTCATTTTGCCTCAAAGCTTAGAACGTCAGCCGCGAGAGTCGCGTGATCAGTTGGAGCAAGTGATTCATTTAGTCCAAAGTCCAGAAAATGATCACCTGTCTTTGGGAGAAGCCAGCGCACTTTGCAACCAGGAAATCATTTCTCGCTGTCAGCAGTTGATTTGCTTTGCTTTTCACGACAGCCAGATTTTGCTGAAAACCTGTAGCGATGCAGAAGACCAGCGGAAAGTAGTAACGCTCTTTTACTTTGATTGAATCTACACAGTTAAATCAGTTGGATAACCTGCCGCAGGTTAACTTCTGCTAACCTCTAAATTTCTAAACTGACTTCTAAATTTTATGGCGCTCCTGCAACAGCTATCTGTGTCAGCAACTTTGCTTTATTGCATTGGGGCGGCAGCGGTTTTGATTTACTTACCGTTTCTAGTGGTTGGCTATGGACGGGTCAAAGCCGGATATGACATGGCGGCTCCGCGCGCGCTGTTTGACAAACTGCCGGGCTTTGCTCAGAGAGCCACTTGGGCTCATGAGAATTCGTTTGAATCATTTATGCTATTTGCGGCGGCGGCATTAATGGCTTATGTCACTCAGGTAAATTCACCGCTGGCTGCAAAGGCTGCCATTGCTTATGTAGTGGCCCGCCTTCTGTATTCTGTGTTTTATATTTTGAATTTGCCGCTGGGGCGATCGCTGATGTTTGCACTAGGTTCCACCAGTATTGCAACTTTGATGATTTTAAGTCTGGCTAAGGTGACGCCCTAAATCTAGGTCGAGGCAATATAGACTTGAGATAGCAAACTTTGGTGAAAACCTTGGGTAGAATGCATTCAAAATTTTGCCTTGCAGTAGCAACCTTGCCGCATCAAGGTATGAGACTCTAGAGTTTGCTGTCTAGCGTCTATATTTTAGGATTGGTTTACCTATGGCTTCTACCTACTCTTTTGATGTCGTTAGCGACTTCGATCGGCAGGAACTCGTCAATGCCGTTGATCAGACCATCCGCGAGATTAATTCTCGCTATGACCTGAAGGACACCAAAACTACAGTGGAACTGGGAGATGAGGCGATTGTCGTTAATACCGACAGCGAGTTCACGCTGGATGCCATCCATAGTGTCTTGCAAATTAAGGCTGCCAAGCGCGACCTTTCCCTGAAGATCTTTGATTATGGCAAGATAGAATCTGCCAGCGGTAACCGAGTGCGCCAAGAAATTAAGCTCCGCAAGGGCATTAGCTCAGAAATTGCCAAACAAATTTCCAAACTGATTCGGGATGAGTTTAAGAAAATTCAAGCTTCAATTCAAGGCGATGCAGTTCGGGTTTCAGCCAAATCTAAAGACGAACTCCAAACTGTAATCCAACGTCTGAAGCAGGAAGAATACCCTGTGGCGCTGCAATTTACAAATTACCGATAGGGAACGGGTTTGAGAACATCTAAAACCTGATACCTAAACCCCAATCCTGCTTTGGAAAGCGCCCATTCAGTGGCATGATATTGAATGAGAACCGCTTAATCCTAACCCAATCCATACTTTAACTGTATCGGCTTTGCCGACCGTCATCTTCTCATAACTATTCTGTGATGTGAGTTCTACGCGGTGGTAAGCCAGTCTTTCACTCTGGGTCTCTCACTCTGTGGTGTGCAGACTGGTAGCTTGCGGAGCAAAAGGGATTTTGCGGCGCTCAGATTTAAACCGATTGAACCTCGCTGTGTTGACCTTTCGATAACTGAGGACGCTTTCAAGGAGAAACATGTTTAAGAAATACATCTGGCTGATTGCGATCACTTTATTCTTCGCATTTCAAAGCTTTGCGGGCGGGGCGATCGCGGCTGAACTGGATGCAGCAACCCGAACTGTGCCATCAAATGCCAAAGGCGATACTGTTGTCCTGAGCCTCAAGCAAGTGTCTCAGGGCAAGCGTATGTTTAACTATGCTTGCGGACAATGCCATGTGGGTGGCGTTACTAAAACCGATCCCAACCTGGGGCTGGATCCAGAAACACTGGCTTTAGCAACTCCTCCCCGCAACAGTATTGAGTCGTTGGTAGACTACATGAAGAATCCTACGACCTATGATGGACTGGATTCGATCGCCGAACTGCACCCCAGTACCCAAAGCGCTGATATCTTCCCCAAGATGCGAAATCTGACAGAAGATGATTTAGTGGCGATCGCGGGTCATATTCTTCTTCAACCTAAAGTGGTTGGTCAGAAGTGGGGTGGCGGCAAAATCTACTATTAATCTATCCGTTCCTTTTTCCCGATTCATGGGGCAGTCGTTTGTGCTGCCCCATTGTTGTAGAAGTCTTCTGTGGGCTAGCAGTACCCATCAAGATGAGATGGGTTGCAGGGGCTTCGGCGTGCTCAGTCGAACGAACGGCGCAGCCCCACCCCCTTTATCCTTATGCAAGTACGTAGCCCTATAGAAGGTTTCTAGCGCTGTATTGTTCCATCCTTGATCTATGGCTTTGATGCTTCGTCGCCTGATTTATAGCTTTTTGCTACCGCTGCTCATCGTTTGTAGCAGCCTCATCCTGGGTCACTCTCCGGTAGCTGCTGCAACCATCGATGCCTACGTCTTAAGGTATCTGGATGCCAAAGAGCCAGTTGAGCTACCTCTAGATGAGGCAGGGACTACGCGGCTATTTTCCCCAGCCCAGCTATCTGAGGGCAAACGTTTGTTTGGGGAAAGCTGCACGAACTGCCATGTCGGTGGCGCTACGCTACCTGATCCTGCTACCCCGTTATCGTTAACTGCGCTCCAAGGAGCAATGCCGCCGCGCGACACAATTAACAGCCTGGTTGCTTTTTTGCGTCAGCCAATGACCTATGACGGCAGCGAGGAGACATTTTGGTGTCGGCAAATTCCGGAAAGCTGGCTGTCGCAAGCGCAAGTGGAGGCGTTGTCTGCTTTTATTCTAAGAGCGGCACAAAAAGCTCCTGGTTGGGGGACTTCTTCCTTTTGACGCGCCATGATTGAACGCATTCTAAGATAAAATTTTACTTGAGAAAGAATTCCGCTTAAATCTCCTGAGGTTATTTCATGAAGCTGATTACTAAGGTTTCCCGGAGTTTAAGTCTCGCCCTTTGCGCGATCGCGCTGGTGGTCAGTAGCTTCTTGCTGGTGGTATCTCCCGCCTCTGCTGATACTGTCACGGTTAAGATGGGTGCTGACAACGGCATGTTGGCCTTTCAACCTGCCAACGTTACCATCAAGGCTGGCGATACTGTCAAATGGGTGAACAATAAACTCCCTCCCCATAACATCGTTTTTGAAGATAAGGCGCTTGCCTCTAAGTCCCACGACCAGATGATGTTTTCTCCTGGTGAGACTTATGAGCTGTCCTTTGACACTCCTGGAACGTACAAATACTACTGCGCACCTCACCGGGGCGCTGGTATGGCCGGTACAATCACCGTTCAATAACAGTTGAACGTGAATTTTAGATCACTGAAGTCTAACCGGAATTTATTCAGGTTAGGAATGATGTTGGTAGCTGGGATAAAAACTCTACAGGGTTTTTTATCCCAGCTTCTTGTTTTGTCTAGATTCAGTTTTGTCTAGGGCAATTGACCTGGGGGAATTTGGCTGGATTGAGTAGCGTGCGGCACCTGTGAGACCGGTTTAAGAGACAATTGATGGTTTTTTGCTTAGATTAGAAAAGCAGCATTCGGATCGCGATCGCCCCAGCCTGATTCTTGATTAACGTTTTTGCTTTGGATATAGCGACTCTGAAGCTCTCTCCATCGCTGCTCTCTACCTTGCTTAACACAACTCATACGCTATGTCTGTTCTAACCATCAAGCTTCGCCCATCTCTACTGGCGGGGCTGTTTATCAGCTTTTTGATAGGCACAATTGCGTTTTCTGTCGTTTCTCCGACCGTTGCCTCACCCCCGGTAGCACCGCCTGCGTCAACCGTTTCTTTGACTGAAGGGACTCAAAAGACGGTACTCAGTAACGGCTTAACGGTGTTGACGAAAGAAATTCACACCGCTCCGGTGGTGAGTGTGCAGGTGTGGTATCGGGTGGGTACCCGTAATGAACCTGCCGGACAGAATGGAATTTCTCACCAGATTGAGCACTTGATGTTTAAGGGGACAAGCGATCGCCCTATTCAGTTTGGGCGCTTCTTTAGTGCTCTGGGCAGCCAGTCCAATGCCTTCACAAGCTACGATCAAACGGCATACTTTGGCACTGTGGAAAGCAACAAGCTGGAAGCGATGCTGACGTTGGAAGCGGATCGAATGACTCATGCCCTGATGGGAGCGGAGCAGCTTGCCAGTGAGAAGAAGGTCGTGATCTCTGAGTTGCAAGGCTATGAGAATAGTCCTGGCTATCGGTTAGGCAGAGCGGTGATGAAGACGGTGTTTCCCAATCGCCCTTATGGGTTGCCTGTGGGGGGAACTAAATCTGATGTGGAGCAATTTACTGCCGATCAGGTACAGAATTACTACAAGACCTATTACAGTCCCAACAACGCCACGCTAGTGATTACGGGCGACTTTGAGACAAAATCAGCTTTGCAAAAGGTGACTGCACTGTATGGATCAATCCCTAAGCAGTCGGATACTCGTTCCAATCACCCTGTGCCTCCGGGAGCGGCCGCACTGGCTACCCCGGTGCAGCAGTCACCCATTGTTCTAAAGCAGTCCGGTAGTGCGGCGCTACTGCAGGCTGTCTATCCCCTCCCCGATATTAATCATCCGGATGTACCAGCGATCGACCTGATGGATATGATTCTCACAGGGGGGCGTAGTTCTCGACTGTATCAAGCTTTGGTAGAAACGGGCTTAGCTACCGGGGTAGGAGCTTATCCGGCAGAACTGATTGAACCCGGATGGTATAGCATGTCGGCAACGGCAGCTCCCGGCAAAGATATTGCAGAGGTGGATCGCGTCTTGCTGCAATCTCTGGCTGACCTGCGTCAGAAAGGGGTGACTCAGGAAGAATTAGATCGGGCAAAGACTCAGCTGAAGACTTCTTTTGTGTTGGGCAATCAGGACATTTCCAGCCAAGCCAGCCAGCTTGCCTATAACCAGATTGTGGCAGGGGATTATTCGTACAGCGATCGCTACTTAGCCGCAATTGATCAGGTGACTCCGGCAGAGATTCAGCGAGTTGCCAAAGTGTATCTAGAGCCTGCCAAGCGGACAGTGGGCTATTTTGAACCTACTACAGCCGATGGTCAGCCGGGTGCTGCTAGTGGTAACTCTAGCCGTGTGGTTGAGAGCTTCAATCCGGGTACACCGGTTGATCCGGCAGAAGTGGCTCGATATCTACCGCCGATTCAGCCTGCAGCTAACACCAACGCTCAGCCGCTTCCCACTCAATTCAAACTCGACAATGGGCTGCGGGTGCTGCTGCTACCTGATCCAGGTACTCCCATGATTAATCTCAACGGTTGGCTGGCAGCAGGTTCCAGTTTTGATACCAATGACAACGCTGGACTGGCTAGCCTAACCGCCGATAACTTGATGAATGGAACACAAGCCAAAGATGCTCTGACGTTAGCTAAAACGCTGGAAAATCAAGGCGCAAGTTTGGGTTTCAGCGCTCGGCGTGAAGGGGTCAATTTTGGCGGCAATGCCCTGCCTGAAAATCTGCCGACTCTGATCGAGACACTGGCAGATGTTATGCAGCATGCGACCTTTCCTGCAGATCAGCTAGAGCTGACTCGCCAAAGAGCGCTTACTGGCTTAAAAGAAGAGCTGGATGATCCTCAGGAGTTGGGCTGGCGCGTTTTCCGGCAGGCAATTTACCCAGAGCAGCATCCTTACCGCTCGTTGCCCACGGCGAGCACCTTAGCAAAGGTGACACGATCTGATGTCGTTAGCTTTTACCAGCAGCACTATCGTCCGGATACAACGGTAATTTCCCTACTCGGCAATTTTGATCCGAATCAAGTTAAAACCCTGCTAACGGATGCTTTTAGCAACTGGAAAGCTCAGGGTGCCCCTCCTCAGCTGACGTTTCCAGCCGTTTCTTTACCCAAGTCCACTACAGAACTGAGTCCCGTTATTCCTGACAAAACAGAAGCCGTCACGTATATGGGCTACTATGGCGGCATCGATCGCCAAGATCCCCGGTTTTATGCCGCGTTGCTGCTGAACCAGGTTTTAGGCGGTGATACCTTATCTAGCCGTCTAGGTACAGAAATTCGCGATCGCCAGGGACTCACCTACGGCATCTATAGCTTCTTCCAGGCAGGGCTGAAACCTGGGCCCTTTGCCATCTCGATGCAGACGGCTCCCGAAGATACAGCCAAAGCGATTGACAGCACCATTGCCCTGCTGAAGCAAATCCGCGATCAGGGCATTACGCCAGCGGAATTGGATAGTGCTAAGCGATCGCTGGTCAGCGGCTATGCGGTGGATTTAGCAGATCCCAGTAATCTCTCGTCCTCCATTCTGGACAATGATGTTCTGGGGTTGACCTTGGAGGAAATTCGGCAGTATCCCGAGAAAATTAATGCTGTGACTCCGGCTCAGGTGCAGCAGGTAGTTGCCGACCTGATCCATCCAGATAATCTGGTGATTGTGACTGCTGGCCCCGGCAATGGCGCACCTACAGGAGGCTGATGGTTATAGCCATGCTTAGCCATTATGCTTAGACATTTGTG
>DATNOY010001101.1:0-2307 GCA_036703495.1 Coleofasciculaceae cyanobacterium | reverse complement strand
AAACGTTGCTGGCTGTGATTGGCACCGGATTGACCGCCGTGTACTTCGTCATTTTGCTAAATCGTACCTGCTTCGGCAAGCTGGACAACAAGACGGCCTATTATCCCAAGGTTTATGGGTCTGAGAAAGCACCTGCCTTACTTTTGGCAATCCTGATTTTTTTCCTGGGTATCCAGCCCCACTGGCTGGTGCGCTGGACGGAGGCCACCACGACGGCATTAGTTGCGACAGTCCCTAGCAGTTCATCCCCGATGGTGATTGGCGCAAATGGCACTGCACCGAGTGTCAAGCCGCTCTAGCCCAACCCGAACTGAATGGCACCTCAGCTTTTTTCTCGCCGATCGGCGCTACCAACCTTGAAGGGCGAACGGCTCGCCCAGACACCACCTCACAACTCACCCCATTGAATCTATGACTGCAACACTCGAAACTCCCTCGCGGACTCAATTACCGCCTTCCACTCATGAGTTTGCCGACATCATTCATCGGCTAGAAGCAGGCGGAGCCATGTTGCCCGACACGCCCGAAAACTTGATGCAGATCATTGGTCTGTACAAGGCCTATGCGGTGCCCATGGACTTCTACTGGCGCGATCTGCTGTACATTGCCGAGCATGTGTTTCTGAACCCGCTGCCCTTCTTCAAGTACTTTATTTCTCAGGAGTATCTCGATCGCCATAACCACTACGCTGGCGATGATGCCGATTTACGGGTGTGGCGCGGCCGGGCTTCTGCTCATCCAGAACTGCTGGAATTTATGGCCAAGGGCGAAGTCAAGTCAAAGCTGCCGCGTCTTTTCCACCACCTCTGGCACGATCGCGTCAATATGGAATTTGCCGAGGAATGCATGCGAGCCATGCTGTGGCACGGGCGCGACATGGGCATGGGACAGTTTGACGCTTATCTAGATAGTGAAGAATATCGGCAAAACGCCGATCGCGCCATCAAAGCTTATTTCAAAGGCAATCCAGTCATGCTGGGGCTCTATAAGCTCTTCCCCGAAATGTTTTTGGAGCAAGTCCGGCAGTTGTCTTATTACTCCAATCTGGGGCTGTTTTGGGAAGTGATGGCTCCTGTATTCTTTGAAATGTCTGATCTGTACGATGAAGGCAAAATTGCCAGCGTTCCAGATGCCATGAATTTTTTGGTCAACGGCATTTTTGCGATCGCCGGTCGGCCGATTTACCACCATCTCTACGTTGGCGATGAGTGCTACGAAATCATTCCCAAATCCAAAGGCTTTATGTGGCTGTATGAAGCAGCTTTGCCTTATGTAGAGGCTGTGTTCTATCGCACATCTCCTTTCCGGGGTACCAAATCGTATAATGCTCAGGCTGGGCAAGTCCCCGCTCTGCAAAAAGACTTCCACTATGGTGTTTTATATGCCGACAAATTTCCGGTGGGTTCTGCCGGAATTCCGCCAACGCTGCTGGCTCAGGATATGCTGCACTTTTTGCCTCCCTACTTGGTGGAGTATTATCAACAGCATTGCCGGGGCGAAGATGATCAGTTGGTGCAGTTGGCAGTCAGCTTTCAGCGATCGATGTACTGTGTCACTTCGGCGGTTATTCAGGCTTTACGAACAGCCTTGCTATATCCGCTAGATGATCCCAACCCGGAACATCTGATGGCGAACCGCAAGTTTTTTGAGGCGCAGCTCGATCGGTTTAAGCGACCGGAGTCCCGGATTCGAGAAATTCAGTCTCAAGAGTACCGATAGAGCAGGCACTCGGCTCAAGCTAGATTATTTGTTGAAAGCCTGGCTCCGCGAGGCTTTCAACAAATAATCTGTACCGGACTCAAAGGATTCAGTGGCAAGATTTGTCAACCAGCGTCAATGAGCGGATGTTGAGCCCAATGGGCTTAACATTCGCTCTGAGTTTTATGCAATACCTTACTCGGCCGCCAAGATCTGGGGCACGATCGCCGGCAGAACGTTCACGGTCGCCGGCTTTTTCATAAAGGTCAGCTGATGGTCTACCACCTCAATCTGGATCGTATCCCCTTCCACAAATGCGTTCTCCAAAATTTTGGTAGCGATCGGGTTTTCGACCAATTTCTGAATGGCTCGTTTGAGCGGACGGGCCCCATAAACTGGATCGTAACCAATATCGGCAATCAGATTTTGGGCAGCTACCGAGAGCTCCATGCCAATTTTTTGATCTTCTAACAGGCGATGCACCCGCTGCAGCTGGATGCTGACAATTTGGCGCAGTTCTTTGATGCTGAGGGGATGGAATAGGATAATGTCATCAACCCGGTTAAGAAATTCCGGGCGGAAGTGCGATCGCAAGGCATTCATCACCCG
>DATNOY010001100.1:0-3346 GCA_036703495.1 Coleofasciculaceae cyanobacterium | reverse complement strand
GCTCAGTGGCTCGCTTGAACCCAGCCATCAATCCGTAGACTGCTGCCAGTCCGATCGCCCGACGAGTAGAAGTAATCTCATCAAGCAAAGCGCGATCGCTCCAATTAGGCATCGTTGCCATTTTGATTTCTTGTGCCGCATCCATTGCCATCCGCATTGAGGCGATCGGGGCAAAGCCGAGGTCAACGAGCATGGAGCGGTATTCGATCTGGAATTGAAGTGGAGACATCGGGAGACCTCGTAAATTTGTTGATGCGAAATGAAGGGTGGAAGGCCACCCGATGGACTAGCGCTTGATCCGCTTAGAAACCTTGCGAGCCGCAGCCGCAGTAGCCTCAAATGCTGCATTTGCAGCACCAGCTTCAGCGATCGCGATCATCAAACGCTCAGTAGCAGAGAGTGAAGCTTGAGTAGCTTGTGATTGAACTTGCATAACCGTAACCTCCATAACGTTAATATAGCTACTATATGACGTGTTAACAGACAATGCAAGTACTTTATGTATAGATAGTGTAAAATTATTTCACGGTTAACACGTCATATCATGCCTAACCCAAAACCAAAGACTGACCACCTCACCAAATTCGAGCAGGTGAGCGATCGCCCCTTGTCCAGGAAGCCTATAGGTACTCGTTACCCGCAGGAAGTCTATGAGGCACTATTGAACCTATCGGAGCATCAGAACTATATTCGCGAGGCTGTGGAGGCGAAGCTGAAGGCCGATGGATTAATAGAGTAGATCTGCCTAATATCCAACAAGCGATCGCACAATACCCCGCTGTGGACCCACAATAATCTCTTCTGGCGTGGTGTGAACAACTGGACCAAACAAGTAAGCTAGCATATCTGCGAAGTCGGGGGAGTCAACACCTCGTTTTCTCATGTCTTCTTTGCTTTCGACAATGATTTTGCCAGCATTGGTAAACTTCCGTAGCGGCTGAGATAATTGGGCAATCAGTGATGGGTTGTTAGGGATACTGATTAATTCGTCCAAAGGATGCTCGGCTATTCCGTTTACGTGGTCATAAGTCTTCTTGAAACGCTCATGCAGAATCCCCCACCACTCAGCGCGAGCATTGTGAAACTTCTCTTTGCTGGTTCGATTTTCACCTCTCCAAACGCGATCGCTCGGTGGGCTAGCTCCATGCAGTGCCAAGAAGTTAAAGCCACGATCCGGAATGCTGGCAAGAGTTCCTGCAACGCCAGCGCCAACACCATCCGCATCAAAGTTGACATGGCTCAACTGCTTGGCTCTCATCAAGTCTCTGACTTTGTAAGATGTTTGAGTTGTATCTAGTCCTTGCCAACTATCTAAGTAAGTTACTTTACAACCATTTCTAACGCCAAAAACGTTTTGATTGTTGCCTGTCGTGGCTACGTCTAGAGCTGCGATCGCTTGACCTGTAGTTGGCAAAGCAAGATTGATTGCTGCTAATACCCACTGATTAGGAATGTAGATGCCTTCAACCGACGCACCATAATCGATGTCAACCTCACTAGCGACTGTTACCGAATCGTATTTTTGCTTTTGCGAGGCGTACCACTCATCATCTTTCCGTGGGTCGTCTCGCCAATGGAAGCGAAACACGCAGTTGGGTGGATAGCTCATCCGCTTCTTGTAAAACAAATTGCCAATACCGTTGGCCGAACTTGTGTAGAACACCACCTCAGTATTGTTAGACAACGCTGCATCAACCTTGTGGGGACGCTCAATGAATGCCGCCTCATCCAGGTCATAGAGAGACGATCGCCCACCTCTTCCAATATTGTCGCCTGCTTCCCCTGTAATGGTTGCGCCGTTCTCAGGATTTACTAGCCGTCGAAAATTATCGTGTTGTGACCAGTCAAAATCTTTGGGCAACATCCATTTAGGTAAGAACCGCAACAACTGCCGAATCTTCTCAAAAATACTGTCAGGGTCGCCAATGCGATCGACCAGTTCCTCTTTACGGCTACCAAATGCCCCCTTGTAGCCATACTCAAACAACCAGCAATGCACCTGATGGCAAACGTTAAGCCAGGTAATACCAGCGTCCCTAGACTTCTCAGTCAAGCCGTTTTCCTTGCCTAGCCTGCGATCGCCCCTCCAAACAATGTAGTCAGCTTGCCTAGGAAAAGTGATTAGAGGCAAGTGGGCTGGAAGTCGTGGATCAAAAGTCCAAACCCAGTCATTGATCCAGTCAAGGATGTTATGACGACAATGCTCGATCGCCAGCGCCTGCATTTTTGAATCATCTTTGCATCGCTGCAATCGTTCGTAGCGTCGAACGGCTTCTTGCTGGTAGAAACTTTGCAGTAGGCGATCGCGCTCAGTCCTAGACAGATTCGCATCATAAAGCCCAGAGCTATCCCAGCGCTTCCTTATATCTTCGAGCGACTTCTGAAGGTGGAACGTCCTTGATATTGTTGCGCTCATCTTCGATTGTCACGTCCTCAGACTCTTCTAAGATATGCTTGGGCATCTCTGCTCTAAGCTGAATCAGTTTCATAAGTCCAACTGCTGCTTGCACTCCAACTGAGGCACCTTCTTGACTGGGATTCCTTGCGATCGATCGCAAAACTCGTCGCGCCAATTGAAAATCCGAGGCATTGTCTCCACCGTCGATCGCAACCAGCTTTGATGGGGGTGGCAGAACCTGAGTCGGAGTTACAGCAAGGTTTTGGTTGTCTGGTGGAATATCGGTGGAATTGGTGGTGGAATCTTGGCGATATGGCTTAAACCACTCTCGAATTGTTGCACGGGGAACTTGAGAGTAAGCACCATAAAGGTCGGTTGGATGCTTGCCCTCTTGAAATTCTGCTTCAATCTCAGGCTTTAAATGTTCAAAAGCCGATCGCCTTGCCATGACCTAAATATAGCCTCAGACACCGCTCAGTGTCTTGTTATGGGGTGATTTTGCCAATCTCTAAGCCAAAATAAAAATAAACGGAGCAACATATATGGCCGAATGCGCGATCGCCCTACCCGAAACCGTTAACCTCGACGTACCCTATCTCTCGCAACAGGACAACCAAGAAAATCCTTCAGGAAGCTGTAACGTAACCTCGTGTGCAATGGTTCTGCGCTATTTCCAAAAAGTGGGGAACGGAGACGGACAACTTGAAGACCAACTCTACAGGGAGTGCCTCGATCGCGGGTTAAGTCGCCACGACCCGTATGATCTACAAACCTTACTGCGATCGCATGGTATCCAAGATACTTTCCGTCCCGACGCAAAGTGGGAAGATGCCAAAGCTCACCTAGCCGCAGGTAACCCGCTCATCTGCCACGGCTACTTTACCAGGTCTGGGCATATCATCGTGATTCGTGGCTATTGTCCCGGTGGATGGCATGTGAACGATCCGT
>DATNOY010001099.1:0-5214 GCA_036703495.1 Coleofasciculaceae cyanobacterium | reverse complement strand
AGTAGTGGTAGCGAGGGGGGGCAGTATGCGACTCGGGTTTGGGGGGAGGAGAACTGTAGGTGGGCGGTTTGGGCGGAGGCGGGCTGTAGGGTGGTCGAGCGGGAGCGGGCGGCTCAGGAGTGCGAGCCGTCCGGGATTTGTCAGTTTTGGAGGATTCACCCGGTCGCTGCGCCCGCAAATGCTCACGCGCCTGGTTCAGCTCTTTCAGCTTTTCTTGGGCTTTTTCTTGGAGTCGAGGATTGTCTTTTGGTAGGCGATCGGGATGCCAAATAAACGCCAAATCGCGATATGCCTGGTTAACTTCTTCTAAAGAAGCTCCAGGCTCTAACCCCAGCACTCTGTAATGGCGCTCTAAATCACTCATCTAAGGAATAACTGACTTTACTTCCACTGACTTTAACTTCCACTGACTTTAACTTCCCATGCTACAGGGACAGAGAACCGAAGGAATTGTAAACAGGTTGTAAGGAACGATCTATCAAGCGTTGATGGTTTTGCTGCCCGTTAGGGAACCCTGACATGATCAGTGTACAGAGCATCGACAAGATATGCTTCCGAAACGCTTCTCCTGTAATGTTTTGAGACAACCGAATGTAACGGGTGCCTATACCTGTGCCTAACTGTAGAAACATCGACAGAAAAGTCTTTGCGGAACTAGACTGGAGTATTAAAATATTTGTGCATCAATGGATACAAATATAGACTCTATGCGTAAAGTCCTCCCTGCGCCTGCTCAAGCTCCTGTGTTAACTCAGAATGGTTTGCCCATTCATAATGTAACCTCCATTAAAGCAACCGGGGCTTTTGCCCTGATGGATAGTCTTAGACGACATGGCGTAGAACATATTTTTGGGTATCCAGGTGGAGCCATTCTGCCCATCTATGATGAATTGTATCGGTCGGAAGCGGCAGGGCATGTCAAACATTTTCTAGTGCGGCACGAGCAAGGAGCGGCTCACGCTGCCGATGGCTATGCTCGTGCCACAGGGAAGGTGGGAGTCTGTTTTGGAACATCTGGCCCAGGAGCCACCAATTTGGTGACAGGCATTGCCACAGCTCAGATGGACTCGATTCCCATGGTGATCATTACGGGGCAGGTCAATCGGGCAGCGATCGGCAGTGATGCCTTTCAGGAAACCGATATTTACGGGATTACCCTACCCATTGTTAAGCACTCGTTTGTGGTGCGCGAGCCGAAGGATATGGCTCGGACGGTGGCCGAGGCGTTTCATATTGCCAGTTCGGGTCGTCCGGGGCCCGTGTTGATCGATATCCCGAAGGACGTGGGCTTAGAAGAATTTGATTACGTGCCTGTTGAACCTGGAATGGTCAAATTGCCGGGCTATCGCCCTACCGTGAAGGGCAACCCGCGTCAGATGATACAGGCTTTGAAGCTGATCCGGCAGGCCGAGCGCCCGTTGCTGTATGTGGGAGGAGGGGCGATCGCCTCTGGAGCCCATGCCGAAATTCAAGAGCTGGCAGAGCGCTACCAAATTCCCGTCACCACCACTCTGATGGGGATTGGGGCCTTTGACGAGCATCATCAGCTGTCGGTAGGGATGTTGGGGATGCATGGCACGGCTTATGCCAATTTTGCCGTCACGGAGTGCGATTTGCTGATTGCGGTCGGGGCACGGTTTGATGACCGCGTCACGGGCAAGCTGGATGAATTTGCATCCCATGCCAAAGTGATTCATATCGATATTGATCCGGCTGAGGTGGGTAAAAATCGGATTCCGGATGTGCCGATTGTGGGCGATGTCCGGCAGGTGCTGCTGGAGATGCTGAAGCGCGATCGCGAGAGCACCCGGCTAAATCCGACCCAAACCCAGGCTTGGCTGCGCCGCATCGATCGCTGGAAGCAAAACTATCCGTTGGTTGCGCCAATTTACCCAGATGAAATTTCTCCCCAAGAGCTGATTGCCGAAGTGGGTCGTCAGGCTCCCCATGCCTACTACACCACGGATGTGGGGCAGCATCAGATGTGGGCAGCCCAGTTCCTCAAGAATGGGCCGCGCCGCTGGATCTCAAGTGCCGGACTGGGAACGATGGGCTATGGCATGCCAGCCGCTATGGGAGCTAAGGTGGCAGTGCCTGACCAGCAGGTAATTTGTATTAGCGGAGATGCCAGCTTCCAGATGAACTGTCAGGAACTCGGCACACTGGCTCAATATGGCATTGCGGTGAAGACGGTGATTGTCAACAACGGCTGGCAGGGCATGGTGCGCCAATGGCAGCAGGCGTTTTATGGCGAACGCTACTCTTCGTCTAATATGCAGCCCGGTATGCCTAACTTTGAGCTGCTGGCTCAAGCGTTTGGCGTTAAAGGCATGGTGGTGTATACCCGCGATCAGCTGAAGGATGCGATCGCTACCATGCTGGCGCACGACGGCCCCGTGTTGCTGGATGTGCGGGTGAAGCGGGATGAAAACTGCTACCCCATGGTGGCTCCGGGTAAGAACAATGCTCAAATGGTGGGGTTACCCAAGCAGCCAGAGCTAACCGATGAACAAAAAGCAGCCTCTGTACTCTGCGGCACCTGTGCTACAGAAAACGCGCCCGACAACAAGTTCTGCCCTGAGTGCGGCACCAAGTTGTAGCGTTCGTTGACTTCAGAATCGTGAATCCCGGTAGAGACGGCAAATATTCCCGCTCTACCGGGAATTTTTTCGGCCGATCGCCTATCCTTCCAGTCCTGCCAGAATTAGCTCGGTTGATCCAGCAATCACTTCGCCGATCGCCCCAGCCTGCAGGTCTTGCGATTCAAAGCACTCGATCGCCCGATCAATTTGGTTAGGGGGCACCAGCACCACAAAGCCCACCCCCATATTGAAGGTGTTGAACATTTCTAGACGGCTGACTTGACCTTGCTCAGCCAGCCACTCAAAGATTGGCGGTGTTGTCCAGCAGCGAACATCAACGCGCACTGCTTGACCGGATCCCAAGCAGCGCGGCAGGTTTTCGGGCAAGCCGCCGCCTGTGATATGGGCCATGCCGTGGATCTCTAATCCCGATTTTCGCGCTTCCAACACGGGCTTGACGTAAATTTGAGTGGGAGCGAGTAAGGCTTCACCCAAGGATTGACCGCCGAGTTGGGGTGGGCGATCGCTCAACGGGCTGCCCGTGGCTTCCAAAATTTTGCGAACGAGGCTGTAGCCATTGCTGTGAATGCCGCTACTGCCGATGCCAATGGCAATATCGCCCACCTGTACCTGAGAGCCATCCACAATGCGGCTTTTTTCCACAATGCCGACGCAGAAGCCTGCCAAGTCATATTCCCCAGGTTGATAGAAGCCAGGCATTTCTGCCGTTTCGCCGCCCAGCAGGGCGCAACCCGCTAGCCGACAGCCTTCGGCAATACCCGTTACCACTTCAGCCAGCTGATCGGGATTCAGCTTGCTGGTTGCCAAATAGTCTAGAAAAAACAGCGGCTCTGCCCCTGAAGTCAACACATCGTTGACACACATAGCCACCAGGTCTATGCCGACCGTATCATGGCGATCGCCCTGCTGAGCCAGCTTCAGCTTTGTCCCGACGCCATCTGTGCCAGATACTAGCACCGGCTCCTGGTAGCCGCTGGGCAACTGGAAAAAGCCGCTAAATCCTCCCAGCCCCCCCAAGACTTCCGGGCGATAGGTGCGCTCAACGGCGCTGCGAATCTTTTGAACAAAGGCGCGTCCTGCTTCTACATCAACCCCTGCTTGCTTGTAATCCATGAGTTTGTCCTGTCGGCCTAGCTTGCAGGAGGTATTGTACTGGGCAATGGGGGAAAATGGAGCAGACCCAAACATCCAGCGCTGTCAGGGAGGGGATCCGTACCCCATCGGCTGAGGATCACTACCCAATTACGCGCATTAAGCCTATTCTCTTCATCCATCCGTCGTTTATGCTGGAGAAAATGAATTTGAAGACCGATCGGAGTTCGACCCAATGGCGGAGTACGACTCGGTTGAAGCATGGGATAATGACGGGTCAAACCATCTCGATGGCAGGAGGTTGCTGTGAATCAAAATAGCTTTAGAAGCTGGCAATTTAACCTCTCCGGTTTGCGCTTCTGGCTGATCCTATTTGCAGTAATCTGGCTGCTAGGCGCGATCGGCTTAGGCTGGTTGGTTAAGTCTTTATTTTTCCTACTAGGACTATTAATCATCACGCCGATTGTCGGTTTTCTGGTCTTTCGCTGGTGGCTAAAACGTAACCTGGTGATGGATCAATGCCCGGTTTGTGGCTATGAGTCAGCTGGGATCAACGGCACGCAAATGCGCTGCCCCAGTTGCAGTGAACCGCTGCGGATTGAGAAAGGGCAATTCTATCGGTTGACCCCGCCCGGAACCGTAGATGTAGAAGCTGTTGATGTTTCGGTTAAACAGATTGAGGACTGATAAGTGTAGATTATTTCTAGAAGCCGCGCAGAGCGCGACTTCTAGAAATAATGGCAACGCCATTGAAAACGGCTGTAAGGTTTGAAATAGATTTGAAATAGACAAGAGGGGCGAGCAGAACTGCTCGCCCCTCGGCAATTTAGACCCTCTGCTAGAGCTATTCCTGATTAATGGATAGCGTAAACGGGTGTCCACTTTGAGTGCGATCGCCCACAAACACCGAGTAGGTGCCCGGTTGCCAAACGGCTGGAACATCAATGGTGCCGCCGGAATAGTTGTCTGCCATAACGCAGCGATTGACGGGTCCAGTGATCCACAGCGTCGGCTGCCCTGCACCTTGCACCTTAAAGCGGAGCGGGGTGGGCTGTCCTACGACAATCACCTGGCTAGGCGTGCTGGAAATAAACCCACATTGGCTAGATTGAGAACCCCCAGAGTTTCCCGTTACTGTCACTGCAGAGGTTAGGGGAGTCTGGACAGGGTTGCTGTGAGCAACCGTAGCCATCGCTAAAGTCGCTGCTAATGCAGTCGGAACCGTCATCCAATTCATGTTCTTCATCTTCCTTCTCCTCAACGCTGAGCAACTGGCAGCGCCCAGACAAAATGCTGGATTAGTAGCTTAAATTGATAAAGGCTACCCATTAACTGTTACGAGTGAAGCGCACGGAGTTAATCGTTTGTCCTTATACGCTGCATCCTAACGTTCTAAATCGATAGACAATCTAAGTTTTGTGACAGTTCTCAGAGTGGGGCTATCTAGCCAATTATCCTTCCACCAGACGCTTTTGCCAGGCCAGCTTTGCAGCCCCTACCATGCCAGCTTGGTTACCCA
>DATNOY010001098.1:0-4041 GCA_036703495.1 Coleofasciculaceae cyanobacterium | reverse complement strand
CCAGCATCAAAATTAAAGCCTGATACTTCCGCCCAACGGTTCGATTTGACTGCTGAGAAAGGGAATTAGAGGTAATAGCCATAGCAAAGCCGCATCAATGAGTTCGAATCTGCAAAGATTCTTTACCAGTCTACTCTGCTCATCCTCAACTTCGATTACTAATTAGATTTTTGCCTGAGTTTAAGCGGTGCTTCATCCGGGGATCTTTGGGCGGAAATTTTTTGTACCTCGCACCAAAAACCTGCTTAAAATCGGCGAAGCCTTTATTTTTGGCGAATTTTGGCGAAGCCTTTATTTTTGAGGCGGCAATTGGTTAAACACCCTACGGCTTCGGCTCTAGACATAAGCTATTCTAAAACAGCAAAATCTGTATTGCAGATGACTATTGATTTGTGCGGGCTGACATGAAGATAGATGGGAACAATTAGCTCAGGCTTAACGCGAATTACGCAACTTAAATGCTACAGACTCCGATTTAAGAGGGCTGCGAGGATGCAGACGGCTGCAAAAATTTTGAAAAATTTACTGGACGTGATTTTTGTTGAGCCATTTTTTAATGCAATTTTTCATGCAATCTTTTAAGGCTGGCTTGTAGAAACGAAGGGAAATTTGCCAACTATGTCACAGACCGCTGTACAGGATCGAAGCACCTCTGGAACAGATACGCAGCTGGATGTAGAACTCCGCAAGGTGTTTAAGGTCTACAACGGAGAAACCGCCGTCCGAGGAATTGACCTCAATATTCAACAAGGTGAATTTTTCAGTATCTTGGGGCCGTCGGGCTGTGGCAAAACCACAACGCTGCGGATGATTGCCGGATTTGAAGACCCAACCGGTGGCGAGGTCATGATTCAAGGCAAATCCATGGTGGGAGTACCGCCTTATAAACGCCCAGTTAATACGGTATTTCAAAGCTATGCCCTGTTCAGCCACCTGACAGTTTGGGACAATGTGGCTTTTAGTTTACGGCTGAAAAAGTGTAGCACCACTGAGTTGCGCGATCGGGTAGGCGATGCCCTGCGGCTCGTCAAAATGGAGAATTTTGCCCGCCGGTTTCCAGCACAGCTGTCGGGTGGGCAGCAGCAGCGCGTGGCATTAGCCAGAGCCTTGGTTAACCGCCCAACGGTGATGTTGCTGGATGAGCCGCTAGGCGCACTTGACCTGAAGCTTCGCAAAGAGATGCAGGTTGAGCTGTCGCACTTGCACCGAGAATTAGGAATCACCTTTGTAATGGTGACGCATGACCAAGAGGAAGCGCTCAGCTTGTCCGACCGAATTGCTGTCATGAATAAGGGCATGATTGAGCAAATTGGCACGCCTAGCGAAATCTACGAATACCCTAAAACAGCCTTTGTGGCAGATTTCATTGGAGAAACCAATCTCCTCAAAGGGCAAGTGGAATCCTTTAGTGGTTCTACGTTGCAAGTGATCACCGATCAGGGGTTAAAGATGGTCGTCAAGCCTCAGGAAAGTTGGGACAGCTCCCATTCACCAGAGGTCTTTATCAGCATTCGTCCTGAGAAAATTCAGATGGGGCTCAGTGCACCCAATGACCAGGTAAACTGCTATGGAGGCAAGCTTGATCATGTGATGTATCTCGGAACCCATGTTCACTATCAGGTGGAGTTACTGACTGGCGATCGCATTACGGTTTTACAGCCTAATCGCTCCAACAGCTTGCTTGACTTGGGAACCTCTGTTTATGTTTACTGGGCTGCTGCGGATTGTTTGGCATTGACTGCACAGGAGTAAGGGGAATGTCTCTAAATCGACGAGATCGTTTGAACTTGAAGCGAGGTTTCTCTAAAGCTGCTGCGCAATCACCTCGGTTTTCTCTGGCAAGAAGGCGATTTTTGCAAACCTCAGCGGCAACAGTTTCGGGGCTGACGCTTTTCAGCTGTGCCCGCAACCTATCCAATTCAAATTCGAGTTCGGAGGCTAGCCCCAGCAGTACCCCTGCTGCGAGTTCTCCGTCCAACAAGCTGTTTATCTACACCTGGGCAAACTATACAGACGACGAGCTTCTCAAGGGGTTTCAAGATAAAACGGGCATCCAAGTCGTTGTTGACCTGTTTGACTCGAACGAAGCGATGCTAGCCAAGATGCAGGCGGGCGGCGGCAGCGCCTACAGCATTATCTTCCCATCGGATTACATGGTAATTGAGATGGTTAAGCTGGGAATGCTGTCACCTCTAGATCATGCCCGTTTGAAGGGTTTAGATACGCTGAAACCCAAATGGCGCAATCCCGTCTATGATCCAGGCAATGCTCACAGCGTTCCAACGGTTTGGGGAACAACAGGCTTAATTTATGACCCCAAGAAAGTCGGCAAAGAGATTGATGGTTGGAACTACATTTGGGACAACCGCAAATCTTTGACGCGCAAAGTGACGCTGATCAATGATGTCCGGGAGGTCATGGGGGCCACCTTACGAACGTTAGGCTATTCCTACAACACCACTAATCCCGACGAAATTAAGAAAGCCTTTGATAGGCTGGTGCAAATTAAGCCCACGGTGGCTTCTTTTCTAACGACAGGCTGGGAAGATCAGCTAGCTAGCGGCGATTTAATGGTCTCTATGGTTTACTCCCAGGATGCGATCGCCCTGATCCAGGAGAAACCCAATCTGAAATACATCATTCCTAAAACTGGCACTTCTGTCTGGACAGACACGATGGTAATTCCCAAATCGGCTCCCAATCCGGATGCCGCCTATGAGTGGATCAACTATCTACTGCAACCTGAAGTGGCCGCTGGTTTAGTCGAGCGTTTAGGAACTGCCACTCCCAATCAGGCGGCCTTTGATTTGCTGTCTGACAAGCTGAAGCAGGACGAACGCCTGTTCCCGACGGATGCCATGCTGTCTAAGTCTGAGGGAATTGCTCCGATTCCGGCTAAAGTCACTGAAATCTATGACCAATACTGGACCCGATTAACCAGCACCTAATCCTTTCTGCCTGCCCATGTCTCCTTCCACATCCTCTCCATCGCTGGCTGAACCGCCTCCAGCTGCAGCCAGCGGATTACAGAAAATCACAAAGCTGATTGAGCCGATCATTCTCCTGTCTCCCTCTGGGCTATGGCTGCTGCTGCTGCTGGTCGCTCCGACGCTGCTGATCCTAGAACTTAGCCTGATTCCAGGTTTCCGAGTCGGACAACCCGCCGGGGATTACGGCATTGGTAACTACATTGAGGCTTTTCAGGAAATCTACCTGCAGGTGATCCTGCGCTCTATTTTCTTTGCGGTGGGGAGCACGATCGCTTGTCTGCTGTTGGGGTTTCCGGTGGCCTACTGGATCGCGGTCATGTCCCCGGCCCGCTGGCGCAACCTGCTCTTAGTCTCGTTTGTATTGCCCCTATGGACTTCTTCACTGCTGCGCGCCTATGCCTGGATTACTATCCTCAGACCGAGCGGCATTTTGAATACGCTGTTGACAACGTTGGGTCTACCGGGACAAGAATGGCTGAACCGGAGTCCTGCCGTGTTTATTGGCATGTCCTATAGCTTTTTGCCCTATATGGTGTTAATTCTCTATGCTTCCCTGGAAAAGCTGGATAAGCGGCTCCTAGAAGCAGCATCAGATCTGGGCGCAACGCCACAACAAACTTTCTGGAAAGTGACGGTTCCCCAAACCCTGCCCGGTATTGCGGCGGGCAGTTTGCTCGTATTTATTGCCAGCCTCGGCGATTTTGTGGTGCCTGAACTGCTGGGCGGTGCCTCTAGCATGACCATTTCTCGCTTGATTTATAACCAATTTTTGGGAGCAACCCGCAATTGGGGACTGGGCTCCAGCTTCAGTATGCTGATGATCGCTGCTGTTAGCATTGCGATCGCGCTGCTGCTAAAGTATGGCGATCGCGATAGTAGCCTCACCTAAGCCATGATCAATCCTTCTGCCTCTAAACCAAAGCCCAAGATCTCCTGGCAGCTGCTATTTACGCTGCTGATGTATGGGTTCATGTACATTCCTATCTTGATCTTGGCAGCCTATAGCTTCAACGCATCGCGCTTTAGCACCTCCTGGGAGGGCTTTAGCCTA
>DATNOY010001097.1:0-2816 GCA_036703495.1 Coleofasciculaceae cyanobacterium | reverse complement strand
GATCCGAGCGGTAGGATTCAGGGAAAATCAACTCTGAAAGATTACTTTGCAAAAGCCCTCGTCGCCTATCCAGACCTGAAGTTTGAACTCATTCAAGTCTTAGTTAGCGTTAACAGTCTGGTGATTTATTACCATAGTGTTCGCAACCTGCGATCGGCGGAGTACATGGTCATTGATGCCCAAGGGCTGATTGCTGAAGTGAAAGCGCACTACAGCGCTTTACCATAATCCCAAATGGGCATCAATCTCTGGAGTACTTAAGGGACAGCGATGAGCAATACTCAAAATTACAAAATGATGGCTGAATATAGCCACTGGATGAATCAGAAGCTCTACCTGATCTGTGCAGAAATTCCGGATGAAAAACGCCGAGAAGATCTGGGAGCTTTCTTCCGATCTATTCATGGAACTTTGAATCATCTGCTATTTGGCGATCGCGCCTGGCTGGGGCGATTTACTGGGCAACCGCTGTCGATCAAAATTGGTGAAACTCTCTATTCAGACTTTGAAGAACTGCGGCAGCAGCAAGAGATGACCGATCAACAGATCATCGCATGGACCGCTCAGCTATCGGACGAATGGCTGAATCATCCCTTTCGCTACACCAGCGGCATTGATCACAAAACTCGGGAGCTGCCTGCCTGGGTGCTGGTGACGCATCTGTTTAATCATCAAACGCATCATCGCGGTCAGCTGACCACCTTATTAAAACAGCTAGGCTATGATCCGGGGGCGACGGATCTTCCCTTGCTGCCCGGTTTGGATAGGATTGTAGACGGCGATTGATAGACGGCTGGCGATAGACGGCTGGTGGAGATAGCCCATACACTAGCTTGGTAGATGAGCTTTGTTGATAAGCGTAACGGGTCAAGAAGATGCGATCGCAAACTCAATTCTCGGAACAGGTAAAGTTTTGGCGAGATCCGGCGTTGAACAACACGGAACTGCTGCGGGCCACCTATGTGACTCACTCGTTTTCACGCCATACGCACGAAGGTTACGCGATTGGCGTGATTGATGCGGGCATCGAAGAATTTACCTACCGAGGCAGCACGCATCAGGCTCCGGCAGGCAGCATTGTGGTGGTACATCCTGGTGAGGCCCATACGGGACACGCCGGAACGCCAGATGGCTGGAAGTATCGGATGCTCTATCCCGATGTGGATTTGCTGCAACGAGCGATCGCTGAAGTGCAAGAGGGAGTGCAGACGATCCCTTACTTTCCCCAGCCTGTAATTCAAGATGTAGAACTGGCAGGGCAACTTAGCCGCCTGCATCGGGTCCTGGAAGCAGCAGACTCTCAGCTGGAGCGGGAATCTCGGTTTCTCTGGACGTTGACTCAGCTGATTACCCGCCATGCCGATCGCATCTCTAAAATAGCTGCGATTGGACAGGAGCATCTGGCGGTTCTGCGTGTGCGCGATTATCTCCATGCTCATTTTGCCGAGTCCGTGACTTTAGGCTATCTGTCCGAGATGGCGGATCTCAAACCGCTGCGACTGTTGCGCGTGTTTCAACGAGAAATGGGATTGCCGCCACATGCCTATCTGGTGCAGATCCGCGTCAAGCGGGCAAAAACTTTGTTGGCACTTGGAGAAGCGATCGCCCAAGTGGCACTCGATACGGGCTTTACCGATCAAAGTCATCTCAACCGCCACTTTAAGCGGCTAGTAGGGGTGACTCCCAGACAGTATGCGATCGGCTGTCGCCAACCCTGACCGCCATACTTGAAAAAACGTACAAGACGATAGCGCGTAGGATTGCTTACGCTGGCAATAGTTGAGTCTGAATTTTAGCAGCGTGATGAATACAAGCTACAGTCAGAGTTTTAAATCGTCACCCCGCTCGGAATTTTTGGCGGGCGCACGAGCCATTTTTCCGTTGGTGGTGGGGGCAATCCCGTTTGGCATCATTTTTGGTACATTGGCGGCAGGCAGTGGGCTGTCGTTTGCTGGAACAATGGCCATGTCTGCTTTTGTCTATGCTGGATCGTCGCAGTTTATCGCCATTGGCTTGATCACGGCCGGTACAGCAGTGCCGTTGATTATTTTGACCACGTTTGTCGTGAATTTGCGGCACTTGCTCTACGCTGTCAGCCTCGTGCCGCACCTGCAGCATTTGACCTCCTCGTGGAAGCTGCCCTTGGGGTTTTGGCTGACGGATGAAGCGTTTGCAGTGGCGATCGCCCGCTATAACCAGCAGGATGGCTCTCCTTACCGGCATTGGTATCATCTGGGTGCGGCCCTGTTTATGTACATCAACTGGCAAGTGTGTACGTTTCTGGGTTTAACAGTCGGTCAAGCTATTCCGAATGCGACCGCTTGGGGACTTGATTTTGCTATGTCGGCTACGTTCATTGGCATGGTCATCCCCTATGTCCAAAATAAGCCGATGCTGGCGACTGTTGTCATCGCTGGAGGGGTAGCGCTACTGGCACATGGGTTGCCGCATCAGTTGGGTCTGATGGTGGCAGCAATCGCTGGGATTACAGCAGGTATGCTGACGGAGAAATGGACAGCTCATTGATTCACGGAGGAGTTCAAGAGATGCATGAATTTTTTTTGATTGGCGGCATGGCGATCGTTACTTTCTTGATTCGCTATCCGGTACTGGCGCTGAGCGGACGGCTAAAGTTCTCACCTCAGTTTTTAAGAGCGTTGAGCTACGTTCCGCCTGCTGTGTTGACAGCCATTGTAGTGCCTGCCGTATTGATGCCAACGGCAAACCAAATTTCCTTTAGCTACACCAATGCTCGGCTCATTGGTGCGATCGCGGCTGTTCTTATCGGCTATTGGCGCAAAAATTTATTGCTGACG
>DATNOY010001096.1:0-5476 GCA_036703495.1 Coleofasciculaceae cyanobacterium | reverse complement strand
AGCCCTCGCCAAAACACTTGTTTCTCGCGGGCTAGCCGTTTGGGATGAGCTTTGGGGAGATCCGCTCCCCCAGTGTCTTGAGAGTTATCTTTCCAGTCCTGAAGCAGTCGGTGAAAAGGATGAGTCCGCTTTAACAGAATTTCCTTAGACCAGAGCAATTGATTTTCTGGATCGCGATGGATTTCATCTAGCCAGAGCAATTGCTGCTCTCGGACAATACGACTATTAATATTGACTCGCCGGATGTTGCGCGGCTGCAGCGATTCCAGAATTTGCTGCACTTGCGGCACCACGAGCGGCTGTTCCAGCTGTTCGGGTTTTGCTGCTTCACAAAGCAATTGCAAAATGCCTTGGACAAACATTGCCCGCGTCCGAATCCCAGAGCCTGCCAGTTTTTCATTTAAGACTTGAATAATCGCAGAGACGCTGCCCTGCCGGGCTTGCCTTGCAATGTCATCGATTGGGTCTACCATTGTTCGTTCAGCATTGGGTTAATCATGATCCCTAGAATTGAGGAGACTATCTATTAAAAAATAGACGCATCTATTCTGGGTCAGAACTCGATTGCTAAACCTAAAGATACATTAAATTTACAACGCAATATCATCGGTTTTTATCAGGTAAGGTGATGCACAACTTGATCTGGATTTCTATAGCAAATGATGATAGTCGTTAAACCGCCGAATTTGCCATAAGTCCGTATTAAAGCGGTTTTGATCAGTATGCTGCCAACGCGATCGGTCGATCCAAAATTCAAACAGTGCGGTGTTGCGGGGATGTAGCCGCCAAGAGCGATCGCATCCTAGCAATTCTGCAATTAAATGCTGCAAAATCCAGCTGTGGCTAACGATTAAAATATGTTCACCATTGCTATGGCGATTGAGCAGCATTTGGATGAAACGGCGGCAGCGATCGCGGGCGTCTTGCAAGGATTCGGCTCCCGGAATTTGAATCCAGTCGGGCGAACTTTCCAGCGTTTTGCATAGCTCAGGATGCTGCTGCATGGCTTCTGCCCAGGTTAATCCCTCAAAGATGCCATTTTGAAACTCTCGCAGTTCGTCGGCGTAGTAAACCGGAATCGTTCGAGACGGGCTAGCGGGCCCAACCTCTGAGTCAATTTCATCGTCAATTAAGTCACTGACTGCGGCTGGCAGCGGCTCCGCCAGCAGGCGGGATAGCACAATCTCGCTGGTTTGGGCTGCCCGTTTTAAAGGACTGCTGTAAACGCAGGTAGGCTGCCAGGACTCGGCGAGCAGCCGTTGACCTAATTTTTCAGCTTGGTGCTTGCCCTCATCGGATAGATCAAATTCTCCGTTGCCCTGCATCCGCTTTTGCTGATTGCCGATCGATTGGGCATGGCGGACGAACAGCAGCTTCAGTGGCTTCATGGAGCTCCCTGGATGGAAAGGAGCATTTATGATAGCAGGTTAGGAAAAATATATAGCGATCCGCTATTAGTCATGAGAACACCCAAGCGGGGTTTGGGGATGCTGTTTCCCCGGAAGGGGCTGCCCCCTACCCCCACGCAACACTCATTTGGGGTTGCTATGGAGGATTCAGTCAATCAAAAATGCTCTCCCATCACTCCTGGAGTTGGACTAATTCGCTCGATCGCGCTGCGAAATGCTCTCTATAAGAGCATTTCGCGGCAAACCCATTTTCCTGCGTCAAATTTTCTAAAAGCCTCGCTCCGCGAGGCTTTTAGAAAATTTGACGCGATTTAGTCCAAAACCCGAGGGCTAAATCTCTAGAATCAGCTTGCCAATGGCTTGACCTCTTTCCTGCATTTCATGGGCTTCAGCAATTTGCTCCAGGGTGAATTGCTGCCCGATGACAGGCCGCAGGATGCCCGCTGACAGACAGGTATTGATGTCTTGAGCAGCCGCCACATGCCCCTGGCGGGTCATGGCATAGACCAGGACATAATCGACCGTCAGGTTTTTGTAGATCAACGAGTAGATGGGAATTTGGGGGTTAGGTTCAGAATCGGAAGCATAGGTGGCGATCGCGCTATTGGTCTTTAGCACTTTTAAGCTCGTTGCCAGATTGCCAGCAAAATCTACTTCAACAATGCGATCGACGCTACCGACCCTTTCCCGAATCCGGCTAGCGATATCTTCGGTTTTGTAATTGAGAATGTAATCGGCACCCGCAGCCTGAGCAATTTCGGCTTTGGCCTCAGAACTGACGGTGGTGATGACCGTAGCCCCGCCCCATTTCGCTAGCTGAATGGCATAGTTGCCCACGGCACCTGCCCCCCCGGTCACTAAGACCGTTTTACCCTTCACAGCATCTTTGTCAGTCCCAGCTCCCGTTTTGAACAGGCAATGATGGGCTGTCATGGCCGGCACACCCAAGCAGGCGGCTGCCGCAAACGAAGTGGTCTCAGGTAAAGGCACTGCATTCTCGCTGGGCACTGCCACATATTCAGCGGCCGTGCCGCTCCCGCCTCGCAACGTCGCTTCATAGATCCAAACTCGTTCGCCCAGGCGATCGGGCGATATGCCTTCCCCCACGGCTGCAATTACCCCTGCGCCATCATTGTGGGGAATGACGCGTGGATACCGCATCTTCAAGCCTCCCCAACCGCTACGCTGTTTCACATCAGAAGGATTAATCCCTGAGGCATGAACTTTAACCAGCACCTCGCCTGCCTGAACGGGAGGGCGATCGATTTCTCCAACGGTGAGAACATCCTGAGCCTGGCCCAGTTGGGTATACCATGCTGCCTTCATATTTTCTAGCTCCTAATCCTATCCTTGTTCTTAGAAAAGATTCTGAGTTTTATTAAGTTGGCTATCCACAAGCTGCACAAATCAGGAATTGCCTAGGGCGGAGAGGTAGCTATGGTTCCGGCTCATAGAGTTCCTTAGTTAGGGTCGCATCATACCTGAATAACGGTTCGTAGAACTCCTGAGCTGCAGCCGCATCATTCTCTGAAAACCTGCTTATGTCCTTGCCGGGCATAGGCAATTCTCCTTTTGTGGAGCAACAGCTATGCAAACTTCTTCGTCACTTGAACGCTTTCCGCAACTGTTTGCCGGATTAGCCGCTTTATCCCTGGCGCTGGTCATTAGCTCTGTGGTAGGAGCCAATGCCATTCGCAGCATCAAACAATCCAATGATGTCCTAGTTGTAACCGGATCAGCTAAACGTCCTATCCGCTCTGATTACGTGGTTTGGCAAGTTTCGATCTCCAGCCAGCTGCCAACGGCCCAAGCAGCTTACCAGGAGCTAAAAAGCCGAACTGAACGGGTGCAGCGCTACCTGAAAGATCAGCAAGTTCCTGATGATGCGATTACTTTACGGGCGATCGAAACCTATGCAATTCCAGAGGTTGCTGCCAACGGCCGTGAAACAGGCCAGACTTTGGCCTATCGGCTGACTCAGCGCCTGGAAATTCGCTCGAATGAAATCGATCGCATTACAAAACTGTCGCAGCAGATCACAGATTTGCTCAATGAGGGTATCCCACTGGTGTCTGAACCGCCGCAGTATTTGTACACTCAGCTCAGCAAACTGCGGATTGAGATGGTGGCTGAGGCTACCAAAGATGCCAAAGCCAGAGCTGAAGCCATTGCCAACAGTACCGGCAATCAGGTAGGTGCCGTGCGAAGTGCAGAAACGGGGGTGTTTCAAATCACCTCTCGCAACTCCACAGATGTCAGCGATTCTGGCATTTATGATACCTCCTCGATCGAGAAGGACATCACGGCGGTAGTGTCGATCAAATTCGGCATGCAGTAGGTTTAGGATTACGAATTTAATAAAACCCGAAATTTTTCTAGGAAAGGCGGCAAAGTCGCCTTTCCTAGAAAAATTTCAACTGGGTCAAGTACAGATGATTTTTTGAAAACCTTGCTCCGAGGGACTTTCAAAAAATAATCTGGCTTTAGCCGAGTGCAAACCGCTATAGAAAAATTCTGGAAGTTAATTGGTTGACGATCCTTAAGAGATTAACCCGTCCGACAGCAAAACTTTTGGGGTTTCTCCTCCAAAGTTGACTGGGGCAAGCCCTAGCTGGACTGCCGCTTCAGCTCATAGAGGTTCCACAGGGTTCCCTTCAGGCGTGAAGGCTTAACCCCTTCAATATCATTCCGCACGGCCACCATAAACAAAGAATTGACGAGATTGATGAACGGCAGATTTTCTTGCGCCAGAATTTGGGTTTGGGCATAAATCTGTTTCCGCTGATTCTCGTCTAGGGTTCTGGCTCCCTCCCGATAGAGCCGGGCAATCTCGGCTTCCCAATCAGCAATCACCCGGCCCTCAATCTTATCTTTATCGGACAAAGGAGCCTGATTGAACATGTGCAACCGACCATCGGTCTGCCAAACGTTGGCACCCCCATTGGGATCAAAATCTGGATCGGCAAATCCCATCCAGATGCATTCCCAATCTAGCGACACGCTGGTTTTGTCTAGCATGATGTTGAAGGCTACCAGCTGCAAATCCACCTGCATGCCAATCCGAGCCAGATCTTGCTGAATTTGCGATTCAACTTCGTTATTGCCGTTGCCCCCGGCCTGCGACAGCAGCGTAAACCGAACACGGTGTCCGTCTGCATCTAGCAGCTGACCTTTGCTGTTGTACTTAAACCCGGCCGCTTGGAGCAACTGCTTAGATTTGGCAGGGTTAAAGTCGTAGGTTTTCAGCCGGCCGCTGGCAGGCGACAGATAGTAAGGGTTAGGTACAGAAATCGTTGAATTCAGCGGTTCTCCCAACCCTCGGTAAAGGTTGTCGATCATCGTATGGCGATCGATGCCATAGGCCACAGCTTGCCGGAAAGCAAGATTGTTAAACCAGCGAGATTTGATGGGATCAATCAAAGGTTTGCCGTTGCGCTTGCCCTGATTCAGGTTAAAGGCAATGAATGAAGCTCCCGATGAAGGTCCTGCATTAAGGATGGTGAAGTTACCGCGCTTTTCCTCCTTCTTCAGCAGCGAAAAGCTAGCTGGACCAACCCCTGCAACATCCAAATCACCCGAACGAAACTGCATCAGGCTAGTTTCACCGGAATCTACAATCGACCAAATGAACCGCTCAATATAAGGCAGACGATTGCCTTGAGCATCTTTCCGCCAGTAGTAGGGATTGCGTTGAAAGATGATCCGTTCGGTGGGGGTATATTCCACCATCGTATAGGGACCGCTACCCACAATGCGCTTGGGATCAGTCTCGGTCGTCCAAGTAGAGAGAAACTTGAGCTGTCCATCGCTACCTTTCTCTTTTACCGTTGGCTCCAAAATATGCTTTGGCATGATGGCTACCCCGCTATCGGTGCCACCCGCGATCGCCCGCAGTAAGGGAGCAAATGGTTCGGGCGTGGTGAACTCAAATTGGCGATCGCCAATTTTGCGAATGCTGGGCAGCAGCCCCTGCTCACCAATTCTCAAAGCATCCCGGTTAGCCGTTGGAATCTGCTCATTAAACACCAAATCGTTGAACGTAAACAAGACATCGTCAACCGTTAACG
>DATNOY010001095.1:0-4447 GCA_036703495.1 Coleofasciculaceae cyanobacterium | reverse complement strand
TGGCAACTTCTACAGACAGGGGATCTGCGATACGATTTAACACTGCGAGATGGCGATACAGTCTACGTCCCTACCACCGCCAATTTTAATTTAGCGGAAGCTCCCCAAATCGCGGCTGCTAGTTTCTCACCTAATGAAGTCACTCCTATTAATATTGCGATTGTCGGGGAAGTTTATCGTCCGGGCCCCTACACGGTTACCGGCACTGCGAGAACTGCTGAAGCTGGAGTGCCCGGTGGATCCGATCGGCTCGGACTGGCTCCAACCGTAACCCGTGCTATTCAGGTGGCAGGGGGTATTTTGCCAACAGCAAACATCCGCCAGATTCAGATTCGTCGGGTAACTAGCGATGGAACGGCACAGTTTTTCAATGTAGACCTTTGGCAGCTGTTGCGTGAAGGAGATTTGAGTCAGGATGTCATCTTGCAAGATCAAGATACAGTTGTAGTACCGGTTGCCACAGACATTGATCCGACAGAGTCTAATCAGATTGCCTCGGCTAGCTTTTCTCCCGATACAATTAAGGTTAATGTGGTGGGAGAAGTCCCCCGTCCTGGCGTAGTAGAGGTGCCTCCCAATGCTCCACTCAATCAAGCATTGCTATCTGCTGGAGGATTTAATAACCGAGCGAATCGACGGTCAGTTGAGCTAATTCGTCTAAACTTGAACGGCAGTGTCTCAAGGCAGAATATCCAAGTTAACTTTGCCCAAGATGTCAACGACAAATCTAATCCACCCCTTCGCAATAATGATGTTTTAATTGTTCGACGCTCGGGTATAGCTACTGTATCAGATACGTTGGAAACCATTGCGAGTCCAATTGCCCGCTTTTTCACACTATTCAGTCTGCCTCTAAACTTCTTCCAGCTTTTTTAAGTAGCTATCTGCTTTAGCAGATGTTACGGTTTTTATCCATGCGCCATGCGCCATGAACCAAGATGAAAGTAAGCGATTCTCCTAGTTTGCTATCTAGAAATGCTGCGCCATCCATGTCGAGTGATGAGGGTGGCTTGGACTTGGGACAGGTTTTGGCAACACTGCGCCGCAGATCATGGCTGATTGCTGGAGTGACAACCACTGTGGCTTTGTTAGCGCAAGTCAAAGCGCTAACAGATGTTCCTACTTATTCAGCTGGGTTTGAAATCTTGACAAAATCCGTGACGGCTGAGTCGGAAGTCATTTCTTCAGTTCCTCAAACCTTTGGCAGTCGTCAGCAGGAATCTACTGCAACCGATATTACGCTGGATGAAACAAAAATTCTTGTGTTGCGCAGCCCTGCTTTGATGGCTCCTCTGATCAAGCAGCTGCAGTCTAAGTATCCAGAAATTAATTATGATGCGATCGCTACCAGTTTAGACATTAAAACTAAAGGAAGAGACATTCTATCCGTTTCTTTTAGCAGTAAAGACCCGCAGTTTTTGAAAGACGTCTTGAATATTCTGTCGCAACAGTACCTGCAATACAGTTTGGAAGAACGACAGAAAGATGTGCGACAAGGTATTGCTTTTGTGGAAGATCAGCTACCCATGCTGGAGGCGCGGGTGGCTAATCAGCAAGAAAAGCTGCAGCGATTTCGACAGCAGTATAATTTGATCGACCCTGAGCTACAGGCTCAACACCTTTCTGAACAAACTGGAGTTTTGGGTCAGCAGCAATTGGAAACTCGAACTCAGTTGGATGAGGCAAGCCTGCTTTATGCTGCAGTGCAGAATGAATTGCGTCGTCAGCCTGCTGAAGCGGCAACAGGTTCAGCTTTTAATGAGAATTCTCGTTACCAAAAGCTGCTAGACCAACTTTTGGAAGTGGATAGTAGACTGGCGCAAGACTCTGCCTTATACCGAAAAGCTAGCCCAGAAATTCAGGTGCTGCAAGACCAACGCCGTAATTTGTTGCCACTTCTACAACAGGAAGGCGTGCGATCGCAACGAGCAGTTGCCAGCAGAATTCAAGAACTGGTTAACCGCAGCCGAGCTTTAAACCAATCCTTAGAGATTGTAAACCAGCAGGTGAAGCAACTTTCTATGATCACACGGGAGTATACGGATATTCAGCGCGAGCTGCAAATTGCCACCAATAACCTCAACCAATTTTTGGCGAAACGCGAAGGGTTGCGCATTGATGCGTCACAGCGACAAGTTCCTTGGCAGTTACTCACTCCACCCAATACTCCTATCGCCAGCGTCTCTAGTATGAAGCGCAATCTAGCTCTAGGGTCAATTCTGGGTCTATTACTGGGGGTGGGAGCGGCTCTGGTGATCGATCGCTTAAGCAACCTTATCCATACTCCTAAGGAGGTAAAAGATATTACTAAGCTGCCTCTGCTGGGACTCATCCCTTTTAACAAGCAGCTTAATGCCTATGAATCCGTCCGGAATAATGCGGTTCAGCTTCAGTCTGTAGTTGCCTCACTAGAGCCAGAAAGCGATCGCCTATCTGAAACTTTTTTCTCTACGCCTTTTCAAGAATCGTTCCGCTCTCTCTACACTAACCTTCGACTCCTTAGCCCTGACTCTCCCATTCACTCTGTTGTCATTACTTCCCCAACCCCCAGCAACGGCAAAACCACGATCGCAACTTACTTGGCCCAAGCCGCTGTTGCCATGGGACGCCGAGTCCTGCTGGTGGATGCTGACTTGCGCCATCCCCAACTGCACCACTCTTTGAACTTACAAGACAGCGCAGGGCTCACAGATGTCATCTCCTCAGATCTTGACTTCCTAACGCTGGCCCAATCCGTTCCTTGGGAACCCAATCTCTTTGTGCTCCCTTGTGGCTCGCTTCCTCCCGATCCAACCCGGATTCTTGCCTCTCAATCGATGCAGCGTTTTATGGAAAAAGCGCAAGGGGAATTTGATCTAGTTATTTATGACACTCCACCCTCCCTAGGATTTGCAGATGCCTTGCTACTCTCTTCTTATACAGATGCTTTGCTGCTGGTTGTGCGCCTGCATCAATTAAAACGTTTCTTCCTGGAGCAGTCGTTAGAAGAGTTAAAAGTTTGTACGACTCCTGTTTTGGGCGTTGTGGCAAATGCGTCAGAAGAGCAACCTATCAACTCACATAGCTATTACCACTACCAGTCTGCTCCCAATCAGCCAAGACCTGGATTTTTTGCTGGACAAGGTCTTGCTCAGCAGTCCAGACAGCTTCGAGATTGGTGGGGAAGGCTGAACGAACGAGGATAACTGGTCTGAGTTAGAAAGCTGATCTATGAAAACTCGACAGGCTAGCTTTTAGTGCGGCTGTTTAGAATTGGCTTTTCACTCAACTTTTACAAGTAAGGCTATCCATGTATCTGAAGGAGAAGCATAGTAGTTGATGGTCTGCACTCGGTACTTCTCCAGAGACCCCTCTCGTTTAAGAATGATACAATCTCCTTGCCGAATCCCTTTCCCCTGCCCTGTCATGTAAAACGCTCTTTCTCCTTGTGCTTGTTCAAAGACATAATCTCTGTTCTGCTGGTGGTGAACATAATCATGAGTTTGACTGGGTCTGCCTAATTGCCCTATAAACCTACTAATATCTTTTAAAAGGGCACTGTACCAAGAGTTGCCCGTGTCTCTATTCATCATATGCTTTATATTTTATAGATAACGACAACCAGGTTTAAGAATGCCCGATGGTTTGGCTAGAACAACAGTCTAGTTTGGGTAAAACTGTATCTCTATTTTTCAAAGAGCTTAACTGAAGGATTTTCCGAAGTTTTGAACATATTTGCAGATAACACAAGCAATTAGCCTTACCTCATCAACCTTAGCATCCGAATTCACTCTAGCGCATCCGTTTCATAGAGGGGCTTGTAATGTATGAGGCTGGAGGGTGATGACTGAGCTTTCGCTTGCACAACGGAACTGCTGATAAACCTTGAACCTGCGTTCTGTAAATGTTAAAGACAAAATTATTAAAAAATATTAATTAAGTAGGATTTGTATTAATGCTCACAGCAAAATAGATCTTGATAATGAGATTGCCTACTGCTGTTGCAAAGAGTGCGGTTTGGGTAGGTTTAGATTCTGATATTGCTTTTCCATTCTGAATATTAAAGACGAAAAACGGGGTGCATGAGTTCCACTGTTTGGGACTGTATCTTTATGCCTTTTTGATGGTTGAAATTTTTTTACAATGACTGATTCAGATAAAAATGAGTCTACATAAAATTACTCAAAAAGTGATGCTTTTTAGAAATTGAAATGATAATTTTTGCCTTAAGTAGAAGCAGCTTGTTACCCATATAAAGTATTTGTAATTACTCAATATTTATCTTGTAAAATATCATTTATGCTTATTCAGATGAATTAGATTTAAATCCAAATAGGATTTCAAAAAGTATAAATTTTACTAAAATTAGATATTGAACTAGCACAATCATTGTGAAAGTTAAAGCTACTTTTTATGATGACATTGTAGTCGTATCAGGTGTTTTGGTGGTGGCGATCGCTGGCAAAAT
>DATNOY010001094.1:0-6543 GCA_036703495.1 Coleofasciculaceae cyanobacterium | reverse complement strand
CTCAGGGTAAGGAACTCCGGCTACAACAGCAATACTTCTTCGTTTCCTGCTCCTTGCAAGATATCATTCGCCTTTATTTGCGGAAGCACGACACGTTTGATGAATTCCCAGAGAAAATGGCGATTCAGCTGAATGATACTCATCCAGCGATCGGCGTGGCTGAACTGATGCGGCTGTTGCTGGATGAATATTTTGTGCCCTGGGAAAAAGCCTGGGACATCACCCGACGCACTTTTGCTTACACCAACCACACGCTGCTTTCCGAAGCGCTAGAACGCTGGTCGGTGAATCTCTTTGGTCGGCTGTTGCCGCGTCATCTAGAAATTATTTACGAAATCAATCGTCAGTTCCTGGAAGAGATTCGAGCCAAGTATCCCGGAGATGCGGGCAAACTCAACCGCATGTCGCTGGTGGAAGAAGGCGAAGACAAGAAAATTCGCATGGCGCATTTGGCCTGCGTGGGCAGCCATGCGGTCAACGGGGTGGCGGCTCTGCATACAGAGTTGGTGAAGAAGGACTTGTTCCACGACTTTTACGAACTTTGGCCTGAGAAATTCCAGAACAAAACCAACGGCATTACTCCCCGGCGCTGGCTGCTGATGAGCAACCCTGAGCTATCGGCTTTGATTAGCGAGAAAATTGGCACTAGCTGGGTTAAGCACCTGGATGATCTGAAAAAGCTAGAAGCCTTTGTGGATGATCCAGAATTCCGGGCTCGCTGGCGGCAGATTAAGCAAGAGCGCAAAGCGAGCTTTGCGGGCTATATTCTTCGCAGCAACGGCATTGAAATCGATCCCAATTCGATGTTTGATATCCAAATCAAGCGGATTCATGAGTACAAGCGCCAACTGCTGAATGTTCTGCATGTGATTGCCCTCTATAACCAGATCAAAGACAATCCTAGTATTGATGTGGTGCCGCGTACTGTGATTTTTGGCGGCAAGGCGGCTCCAGGCTACTTCATGGCCAAGATGGTGATTAAGCTGATCAACTCTGTGGCGGATGTCGTCAATCATGATCCGGATGTTGCCGGTCGGTTGAAGGTAGTGTTTGTGGCGAACTACTCGGTGTCGTTGGGGCAGTTTGCTTACCCTGCATCCGATCTATCAGAGCAAATTTCTACCGCAGGCAAAGAAGCTTCGGGCACGGGCAACATGAAGTTTGCCTTGAATGGTTCTCTGACCATCGGCACATTGGATGGGGCAAACGTTGAGATCCGCGAAGAGGTAGGGGCTGAAAACTTCTTCCTGTTCGGCTTAACGGCTCAAGAAGTCACCGATTTGAGAGCCAAAGGCTACAATCCGCTGGAATACTATCATTCCAATCCGGAACTGAAGCGCGTGATCGATCAGCTGTCTTCGGGATTCTTCTCTCCCAAAGAACCTGGATTGTTTATGCCGATCGTCAGTTCGTTGCTGAATGGGGACGAGTATATGCTGTTTGCCGATTTCCAATCTTATTTGGATTGTCAGGCACGGGCGGCTGATGCTTACCGCGATCAAGACAATTGGACACGTATGTCAATCATCAACGTGGCTAACATGGGCAAGTTTTCCTCCGATCGATCGATCGCGGATTACTGTAAGGAGATTTGGGATGTTCAACCTGTGCCTATCCAGCTTGACGAGTATTCCCAGTCTTCAGCCGGATTAAAGGTGACTCAATCTTTGGATCACGTTCCGTCTGTCTAAGAATCTCACCTGACCCTCTCCTGAGGGAAAAGTTACTTAAAGGGGCGCTAGCGCCCCTTTTTCCTTTTATGATTTAGCCAAATGTCATGATTTGCCAAAGGGTTTCAGCCAGCCTTGCCAGATGGCTCCCTCTAGAACTAGAGCCGCGATCGCAATCATGCCAATACTCTCAGCGACTTGAATGCCCACCGTTAGCCAGGCTGCTTTAAGTGCGATCGCGCTTTCTACCTGCGCCAGTCCCCGCACCAACCCAAACGCCAGCACCCCGCCTGCTTTGAGCTGGGGGTTAGAATCTTGCCGGATGATGTAGCGGTAGGTGATGCCAAACAAGAAGCTAGTCAGGAAGGCGATCGCCCCTTGCAGGATTCCCGTGATCTCTAGCTGACTCAAAGCTAAGAAATGAGCCGGTTCCAGAGCGTCAGCCGTCTGTGCAGATCCGGTGGCCTGGAACCAGAGAATTAGCAGAGCAACCATTGCCCCAGTGCTGCCGCCGATCAGTCCGGCTTTCAAAGACTCAATCCGTTCGGCGGCATCTGTTGTATTCATGGGCATCTGTTGCGTTCATGGGCATCAAGGAAATCGAGCGCCAATAGTTTTTTGAAAAGCGGGACGATTGACGATTTGCTTGACGTAGGCAGCAATCGCTGGATAGTCATCGAACCCGATCTTTAGCATGATTGGCATATAGGCCAAGGTAGAACCCACCGCAACATCGGCCACCGTAAAGCGATCGCCCATCAAAAAGGGCTGCTGCTGAAAAATCTGGTCGAGGCTGGAGAACAGGCGAGGCATTTCTCGCTCGCGGCTGGTTTCTACAAACACTCCTGGCCCTAGCGTTGCATTGGCAAACAGCACCCACTGAGCCGCCTCGGCATGATGTTCCGGGGTGGTGAGCGAGGCGTCATGTTTTTCGGAGAGGTACAGCAGGATCGCCCCCGACTCCCACAGCTTAAAGTCGCCCTCGGCGATCGCTGGAACTTTGCCAAACGGATTAATCGTGAGGTAGTCCGGCTGTCGATGCTCTCCAGACTGCATGTCTAGGGTGACAAATTCGTAGGGCAAGCCCAGCTCTTCCAAATACCATTGCACAATTGAGGCGCGACTGCGAGCGCTGCCATAAAGTTTTAGCATAATGCAGGATGAGAGCGTTGATATTACAGGTTTTGATGGGTGTAGGCGTGTTGTTTCACGTTGTCTTCGGTCTTGATGATGCGCTCTGAGTTTAAGACCCGCTTGCGATCGATCGAGAAGGTGAAGTCAGTTTTGGTTGTGCCTAGGGGAATGTGGTCTTTAGCAATCGGGCGATTTTTGTAGGTGCGGGCAGCCGCGATCGCTCGGAAGGCAAACTCGTCGCAGAATTGGGATTCGGGTGGGAAATCTGCAGGCAGCTGAGCGTCTTCACCCTGCAGCACTGCGCCTAGCGTGGTGGCATAAGCCCGATCGTAGGACGTGGGAATACCTTGGACGATCGCCTGTAGGGCAGCCGAAGGAATCGGTTCTACTACTTTAACTTCATGCACTTCGCCATCGCCCTTAATAAAGCAGGTGGCTAAACCCACCACAATATAGTCATCGGCAGATAGATCGGGGGCGTTGGGGTAGGTGGTTTCGGTTGTCATAGCGGCTTACTATCTGAGGATCTGGCTTTTGCATTCTACCCTGTTCTGTTTACCGCGATGGGCAACCCTACCGCTGGGAATAGATAGCGTTACAAATGGCAACGCAGCACATCAGCTGTTGCCTGTCCAGTTTTCTGCCAGCTAAACTGACTGGCTCGGTCGAGTCCGGCTTGGCGGAGCTGCGAGCGGGCTGCCTCATCTGTGGACAGCGTTTGCAGAGCAGCGGCAATTTCTGCTGTTTCGTAGGGATTCACCAGCAGCGCTGCCTCACCTGCCACTTCTGGCAAAGACGAAAGGTTAGAGGTGATTACCGGCGTTCCGCAGGCCATGGCTTCCAGTACGGGGAAGCCAAACCCTTCCCAGAGGCTAGGAAACACCAAGGCGATCGCCTGATTCATCAAGATCGGCAGCTGGTCATACGCCACATAATCCAGAAATTTTACCCGATCGCTTACTCCCAGCTCCGAGGCTTGGGCTTGCAGCAGGGGTGTGTAGCGCGGATCGCTCGATCCGGCAATCCAGAATTCCAGATCCCGATTGGGCAAGGTGGCAAACGCACTCATCGCCCGCTGCAAATTTTTGTAAGGATCGGGGCGACCAATGTAAAAGAAGTAGGGGCGAGGGGGCGGCGGCACCGCCAGCACCCGAAAATGGTTTGCATCATGCGCCAGCGGAATTGGAGTAATTTTCTGGGTGGGCACTCGGAAGTAGTCCACTAGATCTTGGGCCGTGGCCAGAGAATTGCAAATCACATGTTCAGCCTGTGCCAACACTTGCGGCACATAGTAGCGGCTGTATTGAGTCAGGGGAGAGCTCCAGCGAGGGAACCGCAGCGGAATCAGGTCATGCACCACAACGACCGCCCGACAGCCTGCAAACAAGGGCATTTCTGGTACGGGGGAGAACAGCAGGGGCGATCGCAGCTTGGCACAAATTTGCGGCAGCTGAAATTGCGTCCAGGCTAAGCGGCGAAAGTGCCCTAATTTTCCTTGTTCTGCCGTTAAATTTGCGGGAATCTCTTGATAGCCTGCCTCAGGCAACTGATGGCGAGGAAAGGAGGCAGGAGCCAGCAGCGTCAGTGCTGGCAAATCCAAATAAGGGATCAAATTTTGGGCATAGGTGGCTAAGCCGGTGGGCTTCACCCCCACTAGCGATAAATTGACTGCGATCGCCTTTTCCCCCATTGCCTTTCCCCCATATCGCTGTTCTCAATTGCGTGCCACAGTGTCTGCAGTGTATGCAGCACAGTGCGTGTAGCACAGCATATGTTTGAAAGCCTCGCGAAACGGGACTTTCAAACATTTCTGGTTTTAGCTAGACGCAAAGCGCCAGAGTTGCCCCCGCTTTGCTCAGCCTGGAATCAATCCCAATACGCGGGCCGGACTGCCCGATCCGCCCTGAATGGGCAAGCCACCCACCACGACGGTTGCGCCTTGAGCAGGCAGTTGATCGAGTCCGCCCAGGCACTCCAGAATCATGCCATTGGCAGTATACATAGTGGTGCTGGCTGCATAGGTGTCGTCATTGCCCGGATCGGCCCCGTGGGTATCGGTTCCGAAGCCAGAGACCTGGCGATCGCGGACTAAAAATGTGGCGGCTTCTGCGCCAAATCCAGGGAAGTGATAAACACCAGCTGCATCCTTATCTAAAAAGGCCGTCGGATTATTCCAGAGATCTTGCCAGCCGGTGAACAGAATCACCAGGCTTTTGGGAGGGATCTGACCGTGGGCCCGTTCCCAAGCGCGCAGGTCTGCCTGCGACAGCCGATAATCGGGGTTACGTTTTGCCTGTTGACGGATATCGATCACGATGGCGGGCAAAACCAGATCCGCTGCAGAGACTTGCTCAGCACTCTTGCCGCCTTCAATAAAGGTATTCGGCGTTCCCCAATGCGTGCCGCTATGTTCGCCGATGGTAATCCGGTTGATAAAATAGCCGTCTTTGGCGTAAGAGGCCCAGGGCTTAATTTCAAAAGCTGGGTCGCCTGTCCAGATCGGAATATTGGGCGTTAGAGGCTGGGTTAAATCCACCACGCGCCAGCTAGCCGACGGCATGGCCTGTACCTGAGCTGGACGCAGACCAGAAGCTCCCAAAAACAGGGCGATCGCGCCAGCCACCAATGCCAAAATTGCCCAAGCCGATGGTTTTAAAATCATGCTTCCTCGCTTGCTGTCTCAATCCGCAGTCCAAAATAAGTTAGCACCAGATCTGTATTTCCGGTATTGCTGACTTCATGGTGTTCACCAGGTTCTACCGCCACACAAACCCCTGCCTCTAGCGGATAGCTCTGTGCATTGATTTGGATGACGCCCCGACCTGACTCAACAAAAAATACTTCACACATATCGGTGTGGGTGTGGGCTGCTGCCACCTGTCCGGGGGCAAACCGGGCTTGAGAAAAGTTGGTTAAGTGGGGTAAATCACCCCAGCGCAACATCACTTTCTTTTTAATAGCTGGATTATGGGAGACTGCTTCTTCCGGAAGCAGGTTCAGCGTTGTGAGTTTCATCAGCCGATTAACCTCATGGGTAGGATGACTGTTTTTTGGGATGGCACCTGCCCTAATCTTTAGACAGGTGGCAATCTATGTTGCTGGGACTATGTTGCTGGGAGTCAAGTTTTGTAAAGAAAGATTGAGCTAAATTCAGCCTGATCAGGTAGCCTGATGAATGTCAGGCTGCTGATTGAGCGGCTACCGAATTTTAGGTTGAAGCTAAAGCTGAATTAATTCAGCATAAAAGCCCTATTGTGTATCCGTTCCCAGGCTTTAAATGAGCTTAAACCCTCCTTGAGGCGCGATTTAATAATTGCCGCACTTAGGTCATACTGGCTAAGAGTCATACTGGCTAAGAATAACTAGTCTGCGATCGCCCGGCTCACTACCTCAGCTCTCCCTTTGTATCGTGTTGTATGGATCGGTTTAAGTTGCCCATGAACTCCTCTTTGCCATTCGCTGCGTTTTCGGCCCCTAGCAACCCGTTTCAGGCGGCTGCTCAAGCGGAAAAATTTTTGATTACGGCTGAAGTGATGCCCCCTAAAGGCGGTAACCCAGCCCACATGATCGAAATGGCCAAGCTCCTGCAAGGGCGGGTGCATGCAGTGAATATCACAGACGGCAGCCGCGCCGTTTTACGGATGTCTTCTCTTGCTGCTTCCGTGATCCTCTTGCAACATGGCATTGAGCCGATCTGTCAGTTAGCCTGCCGCGATCGCAACCGAATTGCCCTGCAAGC
>DATNOY010001093.1:0-4467 GCA_036703495.1 Coleofasciculaceae cyanobacterium | reverse complement strand
AAAAGTGCGATCGCCCTTGACACGATTCTGAACCAAAAAGGCAAAGAGGTGATTTGTGTCTATTGTGCCATCGGGCAACGCAGTTCGGCGATCGCCCGACTGATTGCCGAACTGCAACGACATGAGGCTATGTCCTATTGTTTGATGGTGGTGGCAGCAGGCGAGGAACCCCCAGGTCTTCAGTACATTGCCCCCTATGCCGCAACGGCGATGGCAGAATATTTTATGGAGCAAGGGCACGATGTGCTGATTGTTTACGATGACCTCACCTCCCACGCCCGGTCTTATCGAGAACTGTCCTTGCTGTTGCGTCGTCCTCCCGGTCGAGAAGCGTTTCCTGGTGATATCTTCTACATTCACTCCCGCTTGCTGGAGCGCTCCACCCATCTTAATGCCGCTCGAGGTGGCGGCTCACTCACCGCTTTGCCGATTTTGGAAACCGAGGCGCAAAATATTTCTGCCTACATCCCCACCAATCTGATCTCGATTACCGATGGGCAAATTTATCTGTCGCCAACGCTGTTTCAAAAAGGCGTTTTACCGGCCGTGGATGTGGGCAAGTCGGTTTCGCGGGTGGGGGGGAAGACGCAGCTGCCTGCCTATCGGGCCGTTGCTGGCGATTTGAGATTATCCTACTCGCAGTTTGAGGAGTTAGAATCATTCTCTCGGTTTGGTACTCGCTTAGATGACGCGACCCGTCAAACCCTGGAGCGAGGACGCCGGGTGCGGGAGGTGCTGAAACAAATGCAGTATCAGCCGCTGCCTGTGGCCGAGCAGATTGCAGTCCTCCTGTCTGTGACGGCAGGGTTACTGGATCACTGCTCGATTGAGCAGATTGCCACCGCCGAAAGTGCCATCGTTTTGGCGGTGAGAACCCAGCTCTCTGAATTATGCGATCGGCTGCAGCGGGGCGAACTGCTGAGTGAAGCCGATCGCACGCTGCTGTTAGAAACGGCTAAGACCGCGATCGCATCCATGAAGCCACAGCCTTAACACAGCCTTAACACGGTATTAACTATGCCTACCCTGGAAGCCTTGCAACGTCAAATTACCACAGCTAAAGACCTGCAATCGGTGGTCAAAACCATGAAGGTGCTGGCGGCCGTGAGCATCCGGCAGTATGAACGAGCCGTCGAATCGCTGGCAGAATATACCCGCACCATTGAACTCGGATTACAGGCGGTGCTTAACGAAATGGACATTGCCCAGCTTGCTGCCCCCTCCCCGTCGAGTCACCGCATCGGCGCGATCGTTTTTGGCTCTGACCAGGGTATGTGCGGTCAGTTTAATGAACAAATTGCGACGGAGGCGTTGGCTCGCCTGGGCGTAGCCCATATTGCCCCAGCCCATATTGCCCCAGCCCGTATTGCTCAGATGCAGCCGTTACTCAGCGCCCCCGCCGATCTCACCTGGGCGGCAGTCGGGGCACGGGTGATGGCTCCGTTAGAAGCGGCAGGGCAGACGATCGACATCTGCTTGCCCATGCCTAGTGCGATCGCCGGCATTACGCCCAGGGTGCAAGAGTTGTTGCTCCAAATTGAAACGTGGCGTTTTCAGCAGCAAGTTGATCAGATCTTCTTATTTTACAATCGGCCGCGCTCGAACATCGCTTACATCCCGGAAGTGAAGCAACTCCTACCGCTGGATCAAGTCTGGCTCCGGCAGATGCAGCAACAGCCCTGGGATTCCCGCACCTTACCGATCTGGACGATGGAGAGTCGGCAATTGTTTGCCTGCTTCATTCGCCAATATTTATTTGTCACCTTATATCGTGCGTTTGCCGAATCGCTCGCCAGTGAAAATGCCAGCCGTTTGATGTCTATGCAAGTGGCTGAACAAAACATCGAAACTCGGCTGGCAGAATTTAATACGCAATTTCAGCAGCAGCGCCAAACATCCATTACAGACGAAATTCTGGAAATTGTGGCGGGGGCTGAAGTCTTAACCCGGCGGCAACCCTGACATCCGCCAATAGCAGGTGAGCCATGCCTCCTCTCTAAGGTTATTGTTCATTGCCTTCCAGACGCTCTATCGGTTTTGAGGGTAGACCCGATCGCTGTTGCCACAAGTACAATACTGCGACCAGCGCCACCCCAATCAGGGTCAGTCCCGTATAGTTGACGGCTGCCCATCCCAAGTCATTCAGCAATTGTCCCGATAAAAATGTGGTGAATGCCACAAAGCTAAGCATCAGGAAGTCATGAGTGGCCTGAGTTTTAGCGCGTTCAGTCGGTGTATAAGACTGCGTGAGCAGCGTGGTGGAGCCAATAAACATAAAGTTCCAGCCAATCCCTAGCAATAACAGCGCCCCAAAAAAGTGCGGTGCATTCGTCCCTGCGAGATTGATCGCCACACACAGCCCGTTGAAGAAAATCCCGATCAGGATAATCGTTAGTACCCCAAACCGAGCAATCAAATATCCTGTAAACAGAGATGGGGTAAACATGCCCAACACATGCCATTGAATCACCGAAGCGGCGGTGTGAAAAGGATGGTGAGCTGAAACCATGGCCAAAGGTGTTGCGGTCATCAGCAGCGCCATCACGCCATAGCCAATCATACTGCCTAGGGCTGCCACGATGAACACAGGCTGTTGGACGATCGCGCCCAAGCTCCGCCCCGCCTCCTGGTGTTTTGGCTGTGTCAACGGAGGCAGATCAACCCAGCTAAGCAGCAGCAAGGTCAGAATTTGCAGCAGGGCGATCGCGACCAGCCCCCCGGCAAAGGTCACAGGCAACCAATCTTTTGTCCAAGTTGCCAGTTCTGGCCCGAGCAGTGCAGCCAGAATACCGCCTGCAATCACAAAGGCAATGGCGCGCGCGCGGAACGCTTCTGTTGCCACATCTGCAGCGGCAAAGCGGTAGTAGCCAACAAACCCGTTGAAGATCCCATACAGCAGTGTAGCGATGCTAAATAGAACAAAGCTGCCTGCAAAAATGGCATAAATTCCTACCCCTGCGCCCCCCAGTCCTACCCAGACTCCCGCCATAAAACCCAGTTTGCGACCCCATCGCTTTAAGATCAAGGCGGCTGGAATAGTGGTCAACATCGTTGCCAATTGCAAAAGAGCCAGCGGCAAGGTGGCAAGGGATTTGTCTGTGGCTAAGGTTGAACCGATTAAGGCAGCGGTGGTAAACAGAACAATGCTGCTGGTCATGGCGAGCGCCTGACAGAGCGCGAGCAGGGCAACCGTTTTTTTCGCTTGATGCATGGATGGCACTATCTAGTGAGGAGCTTGAGCTGCCCGCTATCATGCCGGATCCTGCTAGGTTTGTATAGGCGCAGCTTGATCCTGTTTTGCCAAATACAGTTGAGAAATAGCTACCGTAGTCCCCCATCCTGGCGCTGATCTCGTTTGTTCGTTGGCGCGATCGCCGCTCCGAGTCTGTGGGTTGGAGGGCGTACTTCCAAGCCTTCCCTAGCCTGCCTTCTCCAGCAAGAGTTGCCCCAACAACCAGATGTTTAAGCCAGCAATCAGCCAGCCGATACTCCAAGCCAGCACTTTCACCCAGCGAGGATTAGCAAATGGTCCCATGGAGCTGGGGCTGCTGGTAAACAGAATCAGCGGAAACACTGCAAAGGGAAGCTGTAAACTGAGGACGACCTGACTGAATACCAGCAATTTGCCTACTCCCGCTTCTCCTAGAAGGGTAATGCCAATGACCGCTGGGATAATTGCCAGTGCCCTGGTGATCAGCCGCCGCAGCCAGCAGGGTATCCGCCAATCTAAAAAGCCTTCCATGATGATTTGCCCAGCAATCGTGCCTGTAAAGGTAGAGCTTTGCCCGGATGCTAACAGCGCCAAGGCAAACAGCAAACTGGCGGCCCCGGTGCCCAATAGCGGTGACAGCAGTCGATAGGCATCCTGAATTTCGGCAACTTGCTGATTCCCCGACCCATGAAACGCCGCCGCTGCTACAATCAAAATTGCCGAGTTGACGAATAGGGCGGCAATCAGCGCCATAGTTGAATCTAAGGTGGCAAAGCGGACAGCGGCTTGCTTCGTCAAGGCGGGTTGATACACCCGGGTTTGTACGATCGCAGAGTGTAAGTACAAGTTGTGCGGCATCACGGTCGCGCCCAAAATGCTGACAGCCAAGTAAAGCTGATTAGGGTTTTGCACAATGCCAAGTTGCGGCACATAGCCCTGCGCCACGGCACTCCAGTTCGGTTGCGCCAGCAGAATTTCGACCAAAAAGCAGAGGGCGATCGTTGAGACCAACCCGAGAATAATAGCCTCTAACCAGCGAAACCCTTTACCTTGCAGAAGCAGCACCACAATTAAATCGAATCCTGTCAGGCACACGCCCCAAATTAAAGGCAAGTGAAACAGCAGATTGAGCGCCAAGGCACTACCCAAAATCTCTGCCAAATCACAGGCCACAATCGCCACTTCCGCAAACAGCCAGAGGATCAAATTTATTGGGCGACTGAAGCGAGTCCGACAGGCTTGGGCCAAATCTTGCC
>DATNOY010001092.1:0-7280 GCA_036703495.1 Coleofasciculaceae cyanobacterium | reverse complement strand
ACCGATACTACTGCGAGCACAGGGAGAGGATGTTGCTGTACCGAGAGATCTGGATGGGAAACTGCTGAAGTTGATGGAGGGGTTGCGTCAAAAGCGCTGTTTGCTAATTCTAGACAATGTCGAGACGATCCTGAGTGCCGGGCAACCAGCACAGTATCGATCTGGCTATGAGAGCTATGGTCAGCTATTTGAAGAGGTTGGGAGAGTACGCCATCAGAGTTGCTTGCTGGTCACGAGCCGCGAAAAGCCCAGAGAAATTGTGCCACTAGAAGGTCAACAGCAATCAGTCAGAACATTTCTGCTGAAAGGACTAAATCTAGAAGCCGGACGAGAACTCTTTCGCTACAAAGGGTCATTTGCGGGAACCGAATCCGAATGGGAGAGATTAGTCACCCATTACAGCGGCAATCCCTTGGCACTAAAGCTGGTAGCAGCCACCACCCAAGACCTCTTTAGTGGCAGAATTGCCGAAATGTTGAACTATGTGCAGCAGGGGGCAGCCGTCTTTGATGATATTCGAGACTTGCTTCAGCGGCAGTTTGATCGCTTGCCAGACATTGGGCAGGAAATGCTCTTTTGGTTAGCCATTAATCGGGAACCCGTCTCGCTGTTCGAGTTGAGTCAGGATCTGGCAACTACGGCTTCTAAGCGCAGACTACCGGACGCGATGCAGTCGTTGTTACGGCGATCGCTCATCGAGAAGGCAGACTCTACACTGATTGAAGCGAGTGAGCAGTTCTTTCTCCAGCCTGTGGTGCTGGAGTATGCGACCGAGCAGTTCGTGCAGTGCGTTTCTAGAGAAATTATCAGTCAAACGCCAGACCGGCTCAGAACCCATGCGCTGATTAAAGCGCAGGCAAAAGACTATGTTCGAGAGATGCAGAAGCGATTGATTGTTGAGCCGATCGCTGAACAGTTACGGCTCCAGTTTGACAATTCATCAGCGCTTGAGCAACAGTTGAAAACCCTGTTGAAGCAGCAGCAGCAAGTATCTCAACCAAACTATATCGCCGGGAATCTGATTAACCTGCTGGTGCATCTGCAAAGCAATTTACGAGGCTGCGACTTTTCAGAGCTAACCGTCTGGCAAGCCGACTTACGGCAGGTCAACCTAGCAGGGGTCAATTTTCGCAACACTGATTTAGCAACCTCTGTGTTTGCAGAAACCCTAAGTGGCGTTGTGTCAGCCAGCTTTAACCCCAGTGGCAGCTTGCTAGCAACAGGCGATACGGATGGCAAGATTTGCCTGTGGCGAGTGGTCGATGGTCAAAAGGTTTTGACTTTACAGGGACATACGGGCTGGATCTGGGCCGTCATCTTTAGTCCCGATGGAAAAACGCTAGCTAGTTGCAGTCATGACTCGTTGATTCAGATGTGGGATGTCCAGAACGTTGAGTTTGAGCACAGCCCTGCAAACCTACCTGCAAACCTAGCTGAAGCGAATAGTTCCAGCCATTCCTTAGGCACTCTCAAAACATTACGAGGGCATTCTAGTCGGATTTGGACGATCGCCTTCAGCCCCGATGGTCAACTGCTAGCAAGTGGCAGTGCTGACCATACGATTCGGCTCTGGAATGCACACAACGGAACCTGCCTAACAGTTTTGCAAGGTCACACGAGTGGGGTCACTTCAGTCAGCTTTAGCCCGAATGGACAGATTTTGGCAAGTGCCAGCGAAGACTCCTCGATAAAATTGTGGGATGTTCATCACAGAACCCAGATCAAAAACTTGCAAGGACATACCAGTTGGGTTTGGGTAGTTGCCTTCAGCCCCGATGGTCAAACCCTCGCTAGCGGTAGTCGCGATCGCACCATTCGGCTCTGGGATGTGCAGACAGCCACTTGCTGCAAAATACTACAAGGACATACCGATTGGGTCACCACGCTCAGCTTTAGTCCTAATGGTCAAACGCTTGCCAGTGGGAGTGAGGATGCCTCAGTGCGGTTATGGAATGTGCAGGATGGAACGTGCTTCAACCTGTTGCAAGGGCATACCAGTTGTGTTTGGGCAGTTGCATTCAATCCGGCGGGTCATACCCTCGCGAGTGGCAGCGCGGACCTTTCGGTTCGATTGTGGGATGTCCAAAATAGCACCTGCATCAAAACGCTTCAGGGACGAACCAATGGGGTTCGTTCAGTCAGCTTTAGCCCAGATGGCTCCACTGTAGCAAGTGGTAGTAATGATGCCCTCGTGCGTCTTTGGGATTGGCAGCAAGAAAGCTGCTCCCAGGCTTTGCCAGGACACACAGATTGGATTTGGGCAGTTGAATTTCATCCAAATGGTCAACTGGTTGCTAGTGCCGCTGAAGATCAGACCATTCGGCTATGGGATTTACAGACCAGCACCTGCTTTCAAACGTTGCAGGGACACACGAGTTGGGTTTGCTCTGTCAGCTTCAGCCCCAACGGACAAACGTTGGCGAGCGGCAGCCACGACGATTTAGTGCGGTTATGGGATGTGCGAGATGGCACTTGCCTCAGAACACTTCAAGGTCATGCTGGTTGGGTCTGGGCAGTCGCATTTAGTTCAGATGGACATACCCTTGCCAGCGCCAGCAATGATCAAACGGTGCGGTTGTGGGATGTACGAGATGGCACTTGCCTCAGAACACTGCAAGGTCATACTGCCTGGGTTTTGTCCGTTGCATTTAGCCCGGATGGTCAGACGCTAGCAACTGGTAGCCTGGATTTTTCAGTTCGATTGTGGAATGTGCAAGACGAAACATGCGTGGCAACGTTACACGACCATATTGGTGGAGTTCGCTCCGTTGCTTTCAGCCCTGACGGTCGTATCCTAGCAAGTGGCAGTGATGACCAAACCATCCGACTGTGGGATGTCCACACTCGTCAATGCCTCAAAATCTTGCAAGGGCATACCAGTAGTATCTGGTCAGTTCAGTTTAGTCCAGTTGACGTTAGATTGCCATCAGGTACAGGTCTAATTTTGGTCAGTGGTAGTCAGGATGAAACCGTTAAGCTGTGGGATCCGACAACGGGTGAGTGTCTCAAAACGCTGAGAGCCGATCGCCTGTACGAAGGGATGAACATTCGGGATGCTCAAGGATTAACCGCAGCCCAACAGGCAACGCTTTTGGCATTGGGAGCGATCAGTTCTTAAAAGACGCAGTATCACATGTAATAGTTAATAGGACTTACGCATCTGCATTAGGGCATCACTTCATTGATACGGAACATCTGCTTTTAGGTTTACTACGGGCAAGCAAACGCGATCGCTTGGCTGGTCAGGGGGAAGGCGTTGCTATCACTGTTCTGAAGCAATTGGGTATCAATCTAGAAATGCTTGAGCAACGGATGTTGGAAATACTGGTTTTGCCGTGCTTGAGCATTTAGATAAATCGTGTCTCAGCCCCCGTCGCTATCCGTGGCGATTTTGCGTTGTACTTGGCATATCCGCTGGCTTTCTGCTCCCTATTGTAGAAATGCTAGGTGAAGGATTTCCAGAGAATTTTAGGATCGTGATACTACGACTAATCATATTTGTGACAGTAGAACTTACCTTGACACTCTTAGTTGTCCGACTATTAGGGCGATTTTTGGGAATTCGTCCCTATGCCTATAAGTAGGAGTAGCTATTTAATAATTCCGCGGCCGTTATTTCTTCCATCATTATGAATTCAATGATTAGCAGTCATAACTAACATTTCTTCAATGAAGTATCAATCGAATCTTGCTCAACGTTCCTGGCAACCGTTGATTGCCTACATCATTCTGCTGCACTTTGCCTGGATTCTCACCTGGCTGCTGTTCCTCGGCTTAAAAAATACAGTTTTACCCAGACTGGGAGATGAATCCATTGCAGGTGTTTGGTGGTTTATCGCGCATTTTGTCGTTTGGCTACCCCCCATTTTTGCCTACATTGATTGGATTGAAGGCGCAAATCCATTGACTTATCTGCACCTCTCTCGCAGAATTAGCCGAGGGATTATCTGGGGAATCTTGTTTAGCACGCTCATTCCTCTCCTGGCGTGGATACTTCCGAGTGGAAAACCTGAACCCGTGTACTGTAAACAGTTGTGGCTGCTGTTTGGTTCCTCCCTTGCCGCACCGATTACGGAAGAAATTGTATTTCGAGGATTTCTACTGGAGCAGTTACGGATTCGACTAGGTTTTTTGTCTGCCAGTTTGATTTCTAGTGTTTTATTTTTCACGATTCATATCATTGGCTGGTTTTTCTCAAGTGATTTTCCATCTATCAATCAACTGTTGCTATTAGCGATTAACTTGATTATTTTTGGAGTTTCGCTTTGCTATTTCAATCGTGCATCCGGTTCGTTGTTGACGAGCATTATTTATCATTGGTGCAACAATTTCTTTTTTCGGCGTTTGCCCTGCTTTTTCCCGTAGTTCTGATCTTGCTTGAAAGCCGTCTGAAAGCCGTGATAATTTACGATAGACCTCCATTTTGGTGATCGCATTTCTGTAATGAAAATCTATACTCATGTTTTAAGTGGTTATCAGGGAATCTAAAGTGTCCATTTTAGGCAATATCAACAGATTTATAGCACTACCTTCTAATCTCACGATTCGATTAGGGGATATGCAAACGAGTGCATGTTTGAGGGTATTGCAGGAACATACGGGAGCCGTTTATGCACTGACATTTGATCCCAGTGGTGACTAGATGGCAAGCGGCAGTCAAATTGACCATTGAAGCAATACAGCTCCAGATTAACGCCTTTGCTTGATGTTTCTACATATTGGGACAGGTTGGCATATCCTCTCCAACCAGCAGCCTCGCGAGGCTGGGCAATGCTTCACCGTAGGTTGGGTGAATGTGAACCGATTGTTCAAGTAATTGCCACGTTGCTTTCGCTTCCATCAAATCCAGAAACACATGCACCAACTCAGCCGTTTCGTATCCCACCAGGGTTGCTCCTAGAATCTTGTCACTATCGCTATCGATGACCATGCGGTAGAAGCCTAGATCATGTCCCCACTCAATGCTGCGAGCGATATAAGCCATTGGCAGGGTGACTTCGCGGGCAGCAATGCCCTGTTTCTGAGCCTGCTCTAGCGTCATCCCTACTCGACCTACTTGTGGTTCTGTGTAGACGGCATAGCCTAATACCCGATCGTTGCGGGTTCGGTGTTCGCCACACAGAATCGCTTTCAAGCGGCGATAGTCTTCCCAAGACACATGGGTAAACGCAGGCTGTTTTGCCGCATCTCCGATCGCATAAACTCCAGGGCAAGTCGTTTGAAACTGGTTGTCGATTTTGATAAATCCTTGTGCATCTAATTCAATGCCTGTTGCCGCGGCATTTAATGCCTGAGTATTCGGTGTGCGCCCAACCGCAATCAGCAATGCGTCTCCATCGAGGACTTCGCCATTCTTCAGCGTCAGGGTAAACACATTGTTGGCATAAGCAACCTGCTGAACCGTTGCATTGAAATGCAGTCCAATGCCGTCTTGCTTAAACGCATCCAAAAGTACAGCACTGACATCAGATTCTTCTTGAGCCAGCAGGCGATCGCCCCGCACAATCAATTCGGTTTGGCTGCCTAAACGCGCCATTCCCTGCCCCAACTCCAGGGCAATATACCCCCCACCGACTACGAGCAACCGGGGTGGAATCTGCTGCAAATCAAAGAAATTGCGGTTGGTGAGATAAGGCGTTCCTGCTAAACCGGGAAAGTCAGGAATGGTGGATGAGGTGCCTGTGTTGATGACGACGATCGGAGCCTGCACCGTCACACCGCCGCCGCTGACCGTTCGCTCTCCGGTGAACTTGGCTTCAGCACAGACGACTCGAACCCCTGCACTCTCTAGTCGCCGTTGAGTCCCCTGGTTAAACTGGCTGCGAATGCCCCGCACTCGTTCCATCACAGCAGAAAAATCGACTTCAACTTGCGCGTGGATGCCGAGCTTTGCAGCTTGTCGAGCGCGACCGGCGGCATGGGCAGCGGCCAAAAAGGCTTTGGAAGGCGTACAACCATAGTTGATGCAACTGCCGCCCAAGGCATCGCGCTCAAATAGAACGACGTTCTTTCCTGCTTTAGCAAAGTCAGTCGCAAGTGGAACGCCGCCCTGACCACTTCCAATCACAATTAAGTCTGCTGTTTCCATAATTCCCTCTTTGATAGTGGGTTATCTGTTTGTTGTATGAATCGGTTTAAACTATCGCAGTGGTCTGAACGCCGCACGGATCTCCTCAGAAAAGAGCTGCGGCTGCTCCCATGCGGCAAAGTGACCGCCCTTGTCAGCTTCATGGAAGTAGATCAGGTTACTATAGGCGCGCCGAGCCCACGTTTCTGGAGCTTGATATTCCTCCCCCGGAAATACCGTGATGGCGACTGGGAGCGAGATTTCGTCGGTCTTCTGTGCAACTGCGTTCAAGAGGCTGGTGCTGTGATTCTCCCAGTAGAGCCGAGCTGCCGAGACGGCGCTGTTCGTTAGCCAATACAACGTGATGTCGTCCAGCACCTCGTCTTTCGTTGGAGATGTTTCGGAATCGCTGCCGCTAGATGTCCATTGGGCGAAGCCTGGATGCCCCAGCAGCCACGCCGCCAGTCCGGTGGGTGAGTCCGTCAGTCCATACCCGATTGTCTGCGGTCTTGTGCCCATCACCACGGCATAAGCTCGTTTCTGCTTATACAGCGTGTCGAGTGCGTCGAACGCCGCGCGTTCCTTCTCAGAAAGTCCTGCTGGCGCAGAGCCACCGCTCGTGAGCACCGTAGCCACCTCAGGCGGTACTGTTGCTGGCAAGTTGATGTGGATGCCGAGTAAGCCTGCTGGTGCCTGCCGCGCCATTGCACTGGAGATGGGAGAACCCCAGTCGCCACCCTGAGCAACATAGCGGGTGTAGCCAAGGCGATCCATCAACTCTGCCCAGGTTCGCGCGATGCGATCGGGGTTCCAACCCGTGCTCGTTGGTTTACCGGAGAAGCCGAAGCCAGGAATGGACGGGATGACCAGATCAAAGGCGTCCTCTGGTTGTCCTCCATAAGCCGTCGGATCGGTCAGCGGACCAATGACCTTGAGCTGTTCAATCACCGATCCGGGCCAGCCGTGCGTGATGATCAAAGGCAAAGCGTTTGGATGTTGAGAGCGGACGTGGATAAAGTGAATGTCCAGTCCATCAATGGTCGTTACGAATTGCGGTAGGGCATTCAGTTTCGCCTCGGCTTTGCGCCAATCGTACTCCGTGCCCCAGTAACGGACAAGTTCCTGCAGAGTCGTGAGCTGCACACCCTGCGCCTGATCAGTGACCGTCTCCTTGTCGGGCCAGCGCGTTGCGGCAATGCGCCTGCGAAGATCG